>USSL01000306.1 GCA_900557175.1 uncultured Eubacteriales bacterium | reverse complement strand
TCCGATCTAAAAAGAAAAATAAGAATAGCGACCTTATAATATTCCCAAATATATTGCAGTTTTTGTTTGAAATTCATTTTCTTTAGTTTTTCAATTTCCTGTTTGAATTTTTCTTTCATAAAATACGGTCCTTTCCTTTAAATTTGCTGTAAAAAGTGTAACATATTTAACAGCTGTATGCAAAGAAAGCGGCGCACTATTTTATTAAAAAAATATAAAATGATACTAGCGTCAGTGAACAGTGGACAACACGGTCAGAAATGTCCGACCTCAGCCATCGGAATTTCGCCTATTTTCAAGGCAGACAATGGAGGCGTACTGGAATACGCCGACTGAGGATAACGCAGAAAATAGGCGAAATTACATGGCGTGAGGCGTGTTGCCCCCTTGTTCACTGACGCTATTATAAGTTTAGCTAATATAAATGCCGAAAGACAATTAATAAGACACCTTAAGGTTTACTATTGATTTGACAAAAGACTTGTTGTAAAATTAAAACGTAACAGGGAAAGAGAGTATCCCATAAGCACTACTAATAATATTTCAAAGATAAGGATGGATGAAAACATGGAAAAGTTGGAATTATTATATGAAGGCAAAGCAAAAAAGGTTTATACAACAGAAGATCCGGATGTGTTAATTGTTGATTATAAAGACGACGCAACTGCTTTTAACGGCATTAAAAAGGGCACAATTACAGGTAAAGGCGCCATTAATAACAGAATGACAAACTTTATGTTTCAGATGCTTGAAAAAGCCGGAATTCCGACACACTATGTCAAAGAGTTAAGTGATAGAGAGACGGCTGTAAAGAAGGTTGAGATTGTACCGCTTGAGGTTATTGTAAGAAATGTGGCAGCGGGCAGTTTTTCAAAACGTCTCGGTATTGAGGAAGGCTTTAAGCTTTTAGCGCCGACATTAGAGTTCAGCTACAAAGATGATGACCTTGGCGATCCGATGATTAACGACTATTTTGCAATTGCCATCGGTGCGGCAACAAGAGAGGAAATCGACAAAATTACAGAGTATGCTTTCAAAATCAATGAGATTATGAAAGACTATTTCCTTACAAAAGATATTGATTTAATTGACTTCAAGCTTGAGTTTGGCCGTTATAAAGGAGAGATTATTTTAGCTGATGAAATTTCACCGGACACATGTCGTTTTTGGGATGTGAATACACATGAAAAGCTCGACAAAGACCGTTTCAGACGTGACATGGGCAATGTCGAGGAAGCTTACGAAGAAGTTTCATCAAGACTTGGATTATAATCCGAAAGACAGCACACGGAATCATTCGTGTAATTAGGATTAGGGTGTTCTGGCACCCTAATCTAGTCTATAAAGAAAGGTCAGATTATGGAAAAACAGTTTGGAGAGCATACAATTTATGATGAGCTTCACGAGGAATGCGGCGTTTTCGGTGTCTACAATGTAGACGGCGAGGACGTCGCCGGTCTCGTTTATTATGGTTTATTTGCCCTGCAGCACAGAGGACAGGAAAGCTGCGGCATTGCTGTCAGTGAGAATAGGGACATCCGCTATTATAAAAATATGGGTCTTGTCAATGAGGTTTTTACAGAGGAAAATCTCGATAAGCTTCACGGTGATATTGCCATCGGTCATGTGCGCTATTCGACGGCAGGCAGCAGTGTCCGTGCCAATGCCCAGCCTTTAGTCACAAAGTATGTTAAAGGTACGCTTGCGATTGCACATAACGGAAATTTGGTCAATGCGGTTGATTTGAGGGAAGAACTTGAGAAAAACGGCGCTATTTTTCAGACAACCATTGATTCAGAGGTCATTGCCTACCTTGTGGCAAGAGAGCGCGTAACGTCAAAGAGTGTTGAGGAGGCTGTCGCAAAGGCGATGAAGTTTATAAGCGGTGCTTATTCACTGCTTGTGATGAGTCCGAGAAAGCTGACTTGTGCAAGAGATCCTTACGGCTTTAAGCCGCTTTGCATTGGCAAAAAGGATCATACTTATGTCGTTGCCTCAGAAACATGCGCCCTTGATGCTGTCGGCGCTTCTTTTGTCCGGGATGTACTTCCGGGAGAGATTATTACGATTACAGAAAACGGTATTGCATCAAACACGATGTACTGCCATAAAAAGCCGGCACGGTGTATTTTCGAATATATTTATTTTGCAAGGCCGGACAGTACGATTGACGGTGTTTCCGTATTTAATTCGAGAATTATGGCCGGACGTATTTTGGCACAGACACATCCGGTGGAGGCAGACCTTGTCGTCGGTGTACCGGAATCCGGCAATGACGCTGCGATGGGCTATGCCCTTGAATCGGGAATTCCCTACGGACGTGCCTTTGTTAAAAATAATTATGTCGGACGTACATTTATTAAGCCGAAACAGAGTATGCGCGAGCAGAGCGTGCGTATAAAGCTGAATGTATTAAAAGACGTCGTGAAAGGCAAACGGATTGTCATGATTGACGATTCCATTGTTCGTGGAACAACGTCCCGTCGTATCGTTCAACTCTTGAAAGAAGCAGGGGCGACTGAGGTTCACGTGGCTATCGGAAGTCCAGCCCTTGCTTACCCATGTTTCTACGGTATCGATATTCAAACACGTAAGGAATTGATTGCCGCCAACCATACAGTTGAGGAAACACTCGAAATCATTGGTGCGGATAGCTTGACT
>USSL01000305.1 GCA_900557175.1 uncultured Eubacteriales bacterium | reverse complement strand
TTCCTCGGTAAGTCCGAGTGTCATCAGCTTTATGAGCTGCTCGCCGGCAATTTTTCCGATAGCAGCTTCATGGATCAGACTTGCATCAATATGATTTGCCGTAAGCTCAGGGATTGCACTGACACTTGCATGATCCATAATAATCGCATCACACTCTGTATGTCCGGCACATGCATTATTACCGTTAATTTTTGACAGGAAACGCTGATGGGAGTGATCTCTTGCCACCGAGCGGGACATCACATCGGCACTTGAACCGCTGCCGTCCAAATCAACTTCAAAATCTGTCTTGGCAAGCTGCTTTCCGTGTGTCATGATTTTTTCTTTAATCACAAGCTTTGCATGATCTTTAAGCTTTGCCTTTGTCACACGCTCTGTAGAATCCACGCCTTTAATCTGCACTGAATCCATCTCCATGTAACCGCCCTCATCAATTTCAATAATTGTCGTCGGATTTAAAATGCGCTCACCATTGCCGTCGCCCTCGCCGTAATGCTTTTCCACGTATTTCACGCGGGCATTTTTACCGATATGAAAGCTGTGGATACCGTCATGCTCCGAAGACTGATCGCCGCAGTTATGAATACCGCAGCCGGCAACAATCGTCACATCCGCATCATCACCGATAATAAAATCATTGTATACAAGTTCCTTTAAACCGCTCTCGCTTAAAATAACCGGGATATGCACACTTTCATTTTTTGTTCCCGGCTTAATTATAATGTCAATTCCGGGCTTGTCTGTCTTTGTCACAATCTCAATATTGGCTGTTGAACGCCTTCCCGCACTCTCACCGTTGGCACGGATGTTATAGGCACCCTCCGGTACTTCATGGAGTCCCGATACCTGCTCAAGTAAACTTAATTCTATTGCGTCCATGATATCACTCTCCTTTATAAAATCTGCATCCGCCCAAATCACCTAAAAGCGACGGCAGCACATCTTCTTTTTTACCATACTCGACAATCTCGCCATCGGCAATGACAACAATCTTATCGGCAATCTTTAAAATTCTTTCCTGATGGGAAATAATAATAATTGAGCCCTGAACCTGTTCATGCAGCTTTTCAAAAACCTGAATGAGATTCTGGAAGCTCCACAGATCAATGCCGGCCTCCGGCTCATCAAACACGGAAAGCTTTGTTCCCCGTGCCATAATCATCGCAATCTCTATACGCTTTAATTCACCGCCTGAAAGGCTTGCATTGACCTCTCTACCGATGTAATCTTTGGCACACAGACCAACCTCTGAAAGATACTGACAGGCTTTTGCTGTGCTGATCGGCTTTCCTGCCGCAAGATTAATCAAATCACGCACAGTCAGACCTTTAAAACGCACCGGCTGCTGGAATGCAAAGCTAATGCCCATCTTCGCACGTTCAGTAATACTCTTATCTGTAATATCCTCACCGTCAAAAAAGATACGGCCGGCTGTCGGCTGAATAATACCGGCGATCATCTTGGCAAGTGTTGACTTGCCGCCGCCGTTTGGCCCTGTAATCGCCACGAAACGGTCTTCTATCTTCAAATTTATATGTTTTAAGATACCCTTTTCCTTGTCGCCGTCCTCGACCTCATAGGAAATGTCTCTCAATTCCAACATAAAATCATCTCTCCTTACACTTTAATAACGCCGGAATACAACAAAAGCTGTACGCCGACGTTATTATTTTACCACAAACACCTGTATTTTAATAGGATTATTTTGACAAAATTATTGATTTTTTGCATCAAGTTCAAACCAGAACGCCACACCGTCCGGCCGGTTTTCTACGCCATAGTCCTGCCCTAAAAGTTCCATTGATGCCTTGACAATCGAAAGACCGACGCCGCTGCCGCCGTACTCTCTCGTTCTTGCCTTATCCACCTTATAAAACTTGTCCCATATAAGCGCAATATCCTCGTCAGGAATCAGCTCACCTGTGTTAAACACAGTAATACGGACAGTATCCTCATGCTTCTTAATATCAACCTCAATTTTATTTTCTCCGGCGACATGATTGAGGGCATTGGACAAATAATTATTAAAAATCTCCTCAACCATATATTCATCCGCCCACACATACATCTCCGGCTCTGTGTGAAATGTCAGCGTTACGCCCTTTTGCTTAAACAAAATATCCGCGCTGTCGAGATAGCTTCGCACAACATCCACTACATTAAAATGTTCCATATCGACTGTATTATTGCCAAACTCAAGACGGTTTAAATCAAGCAGCTTTTTCACAAGATTATTCATCCTGTTCGCCTCGTCAACAATAACCTCACAGTAAAACCGGCGGCTTTCCTCGTCATCGCTGACATTCTCCTCAAGCCCCTCGGCATAGCCCTGAATAAGGGCAATCGGCGTTTTAAGCTCGTGAGAGACATTGGATAAAAATTCCCGGCGCATCCGGTCAATTTCTTCTTTCTTATCAATTTCCTTCCGAAGCTGGATATTGGCCGACTTAAGCTCAGCAAGCGCCTTTTCAAGATTCTCGGACAAATAGTTGATGCTCGTGCCAAGCTCTCCGATTTCATCATCGCTGTCGCCCTCATACTTCATATCAAAATTCAAATCCGCCATACGCATCGCAATCTTTGAAAGCTTTGAAATCGGCTCTGTAAAGCGCTGAGTAATCATCAGCAATATAAAAATACCTGCTGTAAGCATAGATCGGAAGAGCACACGTCTGAACTCCA
>USSL01000304.1 GCA_900557175.1 uncultured Eubacteriales bacterium | reverse complement strand
TATCCTCAGGCGTGTTAAAGTCCTCTGTATATTGCATTAAATAAGGAATGATAGCTGGGTCAATATCCCCTGTACGAGTTCCCATCATCACACCACCAAGTGGAGTGAATCCCATTGAAGTATCGACAGATTTACCGTTCTTTACAGCACAGCAGCTTGCGCCGTTGCCTAAATGGCAAACGATAGTTTTTAATTCATCGTAAGGTTTTCCTAAAATTTCAGCTGCTTTTTTGGAAACGTAGCTGTGGCTTGTGCCATGGAAGCCGTAGCGTCTTACTTTATATTTATCATAGTATTCCTTTGGAAGACCGTAAAGATAAGCTTCTTCAGGCATTGTCTGATGGAAAGCTGTATCAAAAACGCCAACCATCGGTGTGTTTGGCATTAATTCTTTACATGCCGCAATACCGATTAAGTTTGCAGGATTGTGAAGCGGTGCAAGTTCTGAACATTCGTCAATAGCTTTTAATACTTCATCTGTCAATAATGTAGAAGCTGCAAACTTTTCGCCGCCGTGAACGATTCTGTGACCTACAGCGTCGATTTCGCTCATATCTTTAATCACGCCGATTTCAGCATCTGTCAATGCTGAAAGCACCATGGCGATGGCTTCTGTATGTGTCGGCATCGGTGCTTCTTTTCTGATTTTATCATGGCCTGCCGGCTGATATACAAGGCGGCTGCCGTCAATGGCAATTCTTTCGCAAAGACCTTTTGCTAAAACTGCCTCTGTGTCTGAATTAATTAACTGGAACTTTAAAGAGGAACTTCCGCAGTTGATTACTAAAACATTCATTGAAATATCTCCTTTTCTCTCATTTATTTTTAAAGCCTGTCCGCGGCACTTACTGGTCTTAGACAGGCTTTATATGCACTGGTCCTTATATTATGCTAATGCTGCTGTAATAATGGCCATAGAGTAAACCTCCATCGCATTGCAGCCGCGGGATAAATCGTTGATCGGTGCGTTAAGACCTAAAAGAATCGGGCCGTAAGCATCGAAGTTGCCAAGGCGCTGGGCAATCTTGTAACCGATATTACCTGCATTGATATCAGGGAAAATAAATGTGTTTGCATGTCCTGCAACTGCTGAATCAGGGCATTTTGTGCGGGCAACTCTCGGGTCGACAGCTGCATCAAACTGAATCTCACCCTCAATTGCAAGCTCAGGTGCTTTTGCTTTCGCTTTTGCAGCTGCATTTCTCATCTTATCAACATCTTCGCCCTTGCCGGAACCTAATGTTGAGTAGCTTAAGAAAGCAACCTTCGGATCAATACCGAAAATCTTTGCACAATCGGCACACTCTAATGCAATCTCAACAAGCTCATCTTCTGTCGGTTTGATGTTGATGGCACAGTCGCCCATTGCAAGGACTTCATTGCCGCCCACAGCAGGACGAACCATAATAAAGCATGAAGATACGATAGAGTTGCCCGGTTTTGTTTTGATCAGCTGAAGTGCCGGACGTACTGTATCAGCTGTTGAGTATGTAGCGCCGCCTAAAAGTGCGTGAGCAATACCCATCTTTACAAGCATTGTACCAAAGTAGTTTGCCTGGCTTAATGTCTTTCTTGCCTGCTCCGGTGTCGGTCAAAGTTATTCGGATCAATAATTTCAGCGCCGCGGATATTAAAACCCGTTTCCTCAGCGGCTGCTAAAACTTCTTCCGGATTGCCGACTAAAATCGGGTGAAGGAAGCTGCTGGCAAGCAGACGTGATGATGCCTCTAAAATACGAGGATCCGTACCTTCTGTGAAAACGATTTTTTTCGGACTTTTTTTCAAAATGTCAATCAATGTTCCAAATCCAAACATAATTACCAATTCCTCCTAATTGTTTTATGATTATCGCTATCACTCATATTGTATACTCTTTTTTGGTAAAAAACAATGGATTTCTTTGTATTTTCCGCAGTGCATTGTGAATTTTTTCATGCTTGCCTCTTTTATCGTGATATTTTATAATAAAATACGAATATTTTAAATGCTGGCGCGTCTTAAATATGTCTGTCAGCCGTATATTTACAAAAATTCATGGAGGTTACAGAACATGAACGTTCTCGGTATTATCGCCGAATATAATCCTTTTCATAACGGTCACGCCTTTCAGCTTGAAGCTTGTAAAGCCGCAGCCGGCGCTGACGCAGTCATTATTGTTATGAGCGGCAACTTTACACAGCGGGGTGAAGCAGCTTCTGCCGATAAATTTATCCGTACAAAAATGGCGCTTTCTTCCGGCGCCGATGCAGTCATTGAGCTGCCGCTACATGCCGCCTGTGCTTCTGCCGGCTACTTTGCCGCCGGCGGCGTTTCCATACTTAAACATACACATGTTGTAACGCATCTCGGATTCGGTTCAGAATCCGGCGATATCGACCGGCTTAAAAAAATTGCCGGTATTATTTTTAATGAAAGTGACCGCTTTAAGTCGGCCCTTTATCAATCACAAAAAGCCGGTATGACTTATGCCCTTGCAAGGGAAACGGCACTAAAAACTGTATATCCCGGTGCCGCAGATATTTTAACACCCAATAATATTCTTGCACTGGAATATATCAATGCTATCCATCGTCAAAAGGCGCCGATCATCCCTGTAACGATTGCCCGTCACAAAACAGGCTATCATGACCTTTCACTGACAGAGGATATATGTTCGGCCACAGCGCTCAGACATGCAAGAAGGGATACGG
>USSL01000303.1 GCA_900557175.1 uncultured Eubacteriales bacterium | reverse complement strand
ATTAAACTGTCCGTTATCATGGACACAAATACCTGCGGCCTCAGCGCCTCTGTGCTGCATTGAAAAAAGACCGTAGTAAATAATTTTTGCCGTTTCAAAGCCATCCTTATTATAAAGGCCGAACAGTCCACATCTGTCCAATACTTTATCATTATTCATGGATTCTTACCTTTCTTACTTGCCCTGTTCTTTTAAATAAGCCTTATAGCCAATCTCCTGAAGCTTTGCATCCTTTGCCACAACCTGTGATTTAAGCTTCTCAGAATACGCCTTTAAACGTGAAAGAAGCTCTGCGTCGGAAGTTGCAAGAATCTTTGCTGCAAGAAGTCCCGCATTAGCGCCGCCGTTAATGGCAACTGTCGCTACCGGAATGCCTGAAGGCATCTGAACAATTGAATACAGAGAATCTCTGCCGCCCAAAGATGTTGTGTGCATCGGCACGCCAATGACCGGCATCGGGAAAATTGCCGCGCACATTCCCGGAAGATGTGCTGCCATGCCTGCGCCCGCAATAATGACTTTAAAGCCCTTTGCCTCAGCCGTTTTCGCATATTCAAAAAATACATCCGGCTCACGATGCGCTGAAATGACCGTCATTTCATAATCAATCCCTAATTCTTCTAAAATATCCGCTGCCTTGCTCATAACCGAAAGGTCTGAGTCACTTCCCATGACAATACCGACTTTACCACTCATCCTTGAGTCCTCCTTAAAATAGATTTACATTTATTGTACTAGCTGATAAAAGGTTCGTCAATTACAAGGTTCTTATGTCACTGATAAGTGCTACTTATAATTATTTCAAAGGCGCACCTTTTTTGATTTTTCCGTTTTCAATATTTTCTTCGATAATGCGCTTAAAAAAATCCCAAATTGTCTCAGAACCTTCCGCAGTCTTTTCATTGCGCTTCCAAATCTGCTGCGCATACACCTCATGCTCATCCCAGCTTTTGCCGCCCGAAGCATCATTTAACAAAATCGGCTGGCATTTATCAAGTGTATTGGCAAACTTCGCCTCCGGCGTCTTTGCTTCCTCAAATTCATCCCAAAGTGCCCGAAGCTTCTTTGCCTGATCCTCAGGAAGTATATTAAAAAGCCTGTCTGCCGCCGCAAGTTCCCTTTTGGCTTTTGTCTTATTGCCGGCATCATCATAAGCATATGTATCACCGGCATCAATTTCCACGAGGTCATGAATGAGCACCATCGACATCACATGAAGTACATCAACCTTTTCATTGGCATATTCTGAAAGAAGCATGGCCATCATTGCCAGATGCCACGAATGCTCCGCATCATTTTCCTTTCTCGTCCCGTCCGTCAGCCATGTCTGACGAAAAATCGTCTTCTCTTTATCAACCTCTCTTATAAATGCCATCTGTTTAAGTAATCGTTCATTGTTTTCCATTATGTCTATACGCCCCTTTCTCAATGACAGCACACCGCACTTTATTTGTCAGCGCAAACACCATATATCCGAGCAGTCCTCCGAATGTATTTAAAATAAGATCATCCACATCAAAGGCGCCAACCCGGCATACAAGCTGTATCGTCTCTATGACAAGACTCAGAACAAAAGTCATCGCCACCGCCTTATAAAAATGCCGCATTCCCGGCGAAACGACTGCAATCATAAAGCCAAACGGTGCAAAGGCAAGCACGTTGCCAAACATATTGATGATAAAAGCCTTTGCACCTAAAATATCCTTGTATGCAAAAAATCTGTGAATCTCTTTAAACGGTTCTAAATTATATCTGAAATGATCCGAAACAATATTTCTGCCATAGCCCTCGCTGAAAAAACATACATATACGAGCACTGCAAGATATAGTATAAGAAGCAGGCCTGTGGCACGCTTAATAAACTTCTTTTTTCCTGAACACATGGCCCATCCTCCGCTATCGCAAAATCATAAGAGGGATGCTGTTTAGTGTGCACAACATCCCTCATCCTAAGCTGTCTTAAAATAAAATATTTGATTTACTCTTTAATAATCTTGCACCATTGACAATCGACATCACACCGACCGTCACACCGGCAATAATAATCACAATACCAAACGCAAGATTGGCTGCGCCCACATTTTTCAATGTCTTGTACATCTTTTCGTGAACACCTAAAACTTTCTTTTCTTTCATTTACTTCACCCCATACTGTGCATAGTAAGCATCAATCGCTTCTTTTAACGTGTCATCAATGACAACCTTGCCGCCGACTTCCTTATTGTAAAGGCACTCAACCACATCTGCCATAGAAACAATCGCCGCTGTATCAAAACCATATAAATCCTTCACCTCGTCAAGCGCACACTTTTCGCCGCCCTTGCCGACTTCCATACGGTCTAAAGATACCATAAGGCCGACAATTGTCACATCGGCTGCGCCCTTAACCTTTGGTACAGTCTCCTCCATTGATTTTCCGGATGTTGTCACATCTTCAATCATAATCACTCTGTCACCATCTTTAAGACTGCTTCCAAGAAAGCTGCCCTTATCTGCGCCGTGATCTTTTTCTTCCTTACGGTCTGAGCAATAACGCACTTCTTTGCCGTAAAGCTCGCTGTAAGCAATCGCTGTCACAACACTTAACGGAATACCTTTGTAAGCCGGTCCGAACAATACATCGAAATCATCGCCGTATTTTGCATGGATTGCCTTTGCGTAATACTCGCCAAGCTTCTTTAACTGTGAGC
>USSL01000302.1 GCA_900557175.1 uncultured Eubacteriales bacterium | reverse complement strand
CTCATTGAAAATGAAATTGAGAATGGCGCATCGGCAGTCATTGTACAGCCGGTGCCGGGAAATGACAGCGAAGATATGCTTAAAAATATTGAGGCAAAGGTGCCGGTCATTTTAATTGAGTCATCTGCAGGTGATACGGGCGTTCTGCCGGTTGTGCAGCCGGACAATTATGGAATGGGCGCGGCTGTTGCAAATGAGCTTTTGTCAGATTACAGCGGAAATCTTTCGGGAAAGACACTTGGCATTGTTTCGGCCGACGGTGTGTCCGAAGCTGTCTTAAACCGCCGCGACGGATTGATTGACGGCTTGAAGGACAGCGGGGTATCGGTCGAGTGGTCGATGCTTGGAAAAGATGAAAATGGTGAGCTTTTAATCAAAGATAAGCCAAAGACGGATTTTATCGTAGCGCTTGATAACGGCGGTGTGAAGGCCGCAGGGCGTGCGGCTGATGATAATGATATTCACGGGGCACTTTTATATGGTATCGGGCGTTCGACAGAGGCTGTTTATTATCTTGATAAGGGGCTTGCCGAGTGTCTTGTTGTCCCTGACGAGTTCAGTGTGGGCTATGAAAGTCTGTCAGAGACGGCAAAAAAGCTGGAACAGTACTTTTATAAAATAGAAAATAAGACAGTAACTTATACAATTATGCGCCGGGAAACACTTTTTTCTGATGCAAATCAGAAAATTCTTTTTACAATGAGTCAGTAGAAAATTTGCAGAAGGCAGGACAGAGGTGAATGTATGAAGGGAAGAAAATTTTGTGCGGCAGTTTTAATGACAGGCGTGTCTGTGGCTGCGCTTTCAGGCTGCGGACAGACGGTTTCAATGAAGCCGCAGCGTATTTATATGGGAATTGCCTGCTACAATGAAAGTGATACATTTTTGAGTGAGCTGATCGACTGTGTGAAAGCAGAGCTTGGCGCAATCGAGGGGGCCTCGGTGACGGTGATGGATGCGGAAGGTTCTCAAAGGACGCAGGAGGATCAGGTACAGGCAATGATTGATGCCGGTTGTAATGTTCTTGCAGTCAATCTTGTAGACCGGGCAGATCCTTCGGCGATTATTGATGCCGCAAAGGAAAATGATGTGCCGATTATCTTTTTTAACCGGGAGCCGGTGGCTGAGGATATGATGCAGTGGGATAAGATTTATTATGTCGGTGCCGATGCAAAGCAGTCCGGCGTATTTCAGGGGGAACTTGCTGCGGAAGCAATTGAAAATGATGCACGTATTGACCGGAATAATGACGGTGTGATCCAGTATGTGATACTTGAGGGTGAGCCGGGGCATCAGGATGCGCTTATACGGACGGAAAATGCGGTAGATACATTGAAAAACCATGGCATTGCACTGGAAAAAATCGGTCACGGTATTGCCAATTGGAACCGGGGACAGGCGGCCAACCGCATGCAGCAGCTCATTGAACAGCATCAAAATAAAATAGAGCTTGTTCTGGCAAATAATGATGATATGGCGCTTGGCGCCATTGATGCCTATGAAAAAAAGAATTTTACAGAATCGACGGTTCCGTCCTTTTTTGGAATCGACGGCACGGCAGTAGGGCTTGAGGCAGTCAGCAATGGGAAGCTTTCGGGAACAGTGTACAATGATAAAACCGGGCAGGCGCAGGCGATTGTAAAGCTTTCGGAGTATCTTGTTCTCGGAAAAAGTGCAGATGATTTAGAATTTACAAAAGAAAAATATATTTACACGCCGTATAAGAAAGTTACGGCAGAAAATGTGGATATGTTTATTGATGAGTAGGAGGCTTGACATGAAATACAAAGCAATACTTTTTGATTTAGACGGAACATTGCTTCCGATGGATATGGAGGTGTTTACAAAAGGATATTTTAAGCTTTTGGCGGTAAAGCTTGCAAAGTATGGTATTGAACCCCAAAAGCTGATTGATGCGGTATGGACCGGCACGGCGGCAATGGTTAAAAATGACGGCGGGGCTTCAAATGAAGATCGTTTCTGGCAGAAGTTTACAGAGATAACCGGCTTTGACAAGGCAAAGGTGAATAAGGATTGTCTTGATTTTTATGCCAATGAGTTTAATGGTGCAAAAAAATATACAGGAGAAAATTTGCTGGCTAAAAAGGCGGTGGAGATTGCAAGGGGAAAAAGTGAACTTGTTGTGCTTGCGACAAACCCGCTCTTTCCGCTTGTTGGACAGGATACAAGACTTCATTGGATCGGGCTTTCAAAAGAAGCTTTTGACCTTGTGACAAGCTATGAAGCAGACATTTACTGTAAGCCGAATCCGAAATATTTTGAGTCGGTCTGTGCGCGTATCGGTGTTAAACCAGAAGATTGTCTGATGATTGGCAATGACGAGGGTGAGGACATCAAAGCAGCATCGTCCATAGGGATGGATTGTTACCTTGTGACAGACTGTCTGATTGAGAAGGAAGGCGTTTTGTGGCAGGGACCAAAAGGTACATTTAAAGAGATGGTACAAATGCTTGAAGCATTATAGTACAGCGAAAGGAGACTTTTTTATGAATATGAATTATGATGTGATGATTATTGGTGCCGGGCCGGGCGGCATTTTCTCGGCATATGAACTGACAAAGCTCAAACCGGAGTTAAATGTTGCTGTTTTTGAGGCGGGACATGCTTTAAATAAGCGCCACTGCCCGATTGACGGTGAAAAAATCAAGTCCTGTATCCATTGTAAAAGCTGCTCGATTATGAGCGGCTT
>USSL01000301.1 GCA_900557175.1 uncultured Eubacteriales bacterium | reverse complement strand
GCAGTCTTCAAGCCCCATCACAAGATAATCATTCCAAAGCTTTCCATCTTCATCCGCATAAATGCCAAGCCCGGCAACGCATTTGCTCCGGATAATTTCATCCGGAAGATTTTGGATATTAAAAAAGCCGTCCTTTTGCGCCGTATCCAAAAGACTTTCATAAACTTTCTGAAGCTTCACCATCCGCCCAGCAAACTCCGAAGCCTGCCGGCACAAAGCGTCATCCTCAAAATACGGATGAGAAAATACATCCTCGATAAAGTCAAATATACTTTCTCCGAGCATCTTCGGTGCGCTGCCGCCAAACTTTATATTTCTTCCATCTTTATCAATCATGACATGAATGTGATGCTTTCCATTGAGATTTTCCACGTACATCCCTCCTGATATCCTTACTATATAAGAAAAAAGCCATCCTCGTCAACTGAATTTGAAGAAATTTGTAAATTTTTTAAATTTTTTCAAAAATTCTATTGACTTTTCTTTTATAGTGTCATATAATGGGCAAGTCGAAAGGACATAAGGCCTGTTGGTCAAGCGGCTAAGACGCCGCCCTCTCACGGCGGAAACAGGGGTTCGATTCCCCTACAGGCTACTAAAAAGCAAGTCCATACGACTTGCTTTTTTTCTGCACTTACACTGAGGAGGTTAATCATGGAACTTACACATATAAACAGTCAGGGCCATGCCCGCATGGTCGATATTTCAGCAAAAGCTGACACAAAGCGTTTCGGTATTGCTTCTGCCACGATTCACATGCAGCCGGAAACATTAAAAAAAATCACAAACAACGAAATTAAAAAAGGTGATGTTCTCTCCGTCGCCCAGGTTGCCGGCATTATGGCCGCAAAAAAAACACCGGATATTATTCCGATGTGCCATCCGCTGCTTCTAACCGGCGTCGATATTTTATTTGAGCCCGACGAAGCACACGCCCTTATAAAAATTACAGCAACTGTTAAAACAACCGGAAAAACAGGGATCGAGATGGAGGCGCTCCACGCAGCTTCCGCCGCAGCCCTGACAATTTATGATATGTGCAAAGCCATCGACCGCGGCATGGCAATCACCGACATCTGTCTGCTTGAAAAAGACGGCGGAAAATCCGGTCACTATATCCGAGAAAAAAAATAAATTTATCTGTTTTTATATTTTCCTCTTGACAAGCGGTGTTATAATAAAACTGTAACAGAGAAACAATACTTAACCGTACCTCTTTGCATACAAAGTTGATATTTGCACTACAAAGTTGAAGGCAGCTAAGCAGTCAGATTTTTGGAGGAAAAGACAAATGAATACTTTAAAAGCTGAAAGACGTCACTTATCAACAAAAGCAAAACAACTAAGACGCGAAGGTTTTGTTACCGGTAATGTATTCGGCAAAAATATGCCCGAATCCATACCTGTACGCATTCTCAAAACTGATGCCGAGCGTCTTTTGAAAACATGCAGCAAAGGCAGCCGCATTACACTGAATCTGGATAACGAAAGCTACCCTGTCCTTGTTAAAGAAATCGACTACAACCCTGTCAAAGGACGCATCGATGAGATTGATTTTCAGGTTTTAGTCAATGGCGAGATGATTCACTCAACTGCCGAAATTATACTTCTCAATCACGAAAAAGTATCTGTCGGACTTGTTGAACAATTACTTCACGAAATTTCATACAAAGCAACGCCTGCCAACCTGGTTGACGAAATCAAGGTCGATGTCGGCGATATGAAATTGGGTGATACAATCAAAGTTTCCGACTTAGATATTGCAAAAAATAAAAATATTCACTTAATAACCTCTGCCGACAGTATGGTTGCTGTCGTTGCCGAAGTTCACAACACACCTGTTCCTGAAACAGATGCCGAGGCTGAAGGCACAGAGGCCTGAATGATTTAGCTTCAAAACAGGCACACTTGTGAAAAAGGGGATTTGCATGAAATCATCCGTGCAAATCCCCTTTTTCTTCATGTTTTAAATCTATGATATCCCACCCCCTTGATTTTTTTCCGCAATTTTCCTATACTATAATTAGTGACGGCGCTGCAATTTCATTTTTATGCAGCGCCCAAAAATTTAAGGGGAGGCTTTAAATAATGAGTGCAAATTCCGCATCTTCGCTTATGACAACAGGCTCAATTTCAAAAAGAATTATTGCCTTTGCCATTCCGTTGTTTTTAGGAAATTTATTTCAACAGCTTTACAACACAGCCGACTCCCTGATTGTCGGCAATTTTTTAGGCAGCAGCGCGCTCGCCGCTGTCAGTTCATCAGGAAACCTTATCTTTCTTTTAGTCAGCTTTTTCAATGGTATCGCTGTCGGTGCCGGCGTTGTCGTCGCCAAATATTTCGGCGCAAAAAACTATGAGCTTGTCCAAAAAGCCATCCATACCATTGTCGCCATCGGACTTATTTCCGGCGTTGCGCTGACTATAATCGGAACAACAGCCGCACCTCAGATTTTAATTATGATGGGAACACCGGCCGATGTTTTACCAAACTCGATTACTTACTTCAGAATTTATTTTTGCGGCTCTCTTGCCTTTGTCATGTACAACTTTTTAGTAGGTATTTTACAATCTGTCGGCGACAGCCGCCACCCGTTAATCTACCTGATTATTTCATCCGTCGTCAATATTGTTCTCGACCTTGTACTCGTTGCCGGTCTGAACTTCGGCGTCGGTGCAGCCGCACTTGCCACAGTAATTTCACAGTTTATCA
>USSL01000300.1 GCA_900557175.1 uncultured Eubacteriales bacterium | reverse complement strand
CGACATAGTACTTTTTACGCAAAATAATCTTTGCGTCAAAATCAAAAGAAACCATCAGAGCTCTTAAAAACTCCGCTTTTTGTTCGTCTGCGCAGGCAATCTCAAAATGGTAAGTTTTTTTTGGATCACTGATTGAGCCGAAAGCCAAAAAACATCCTCTCAAAAAAGCGCGCCGGCAGCATGGGCTCTGAATGATAATGTTATCTGTGAGGGAACAATTTTCCTCAATCTCACCGTCCGGCGTCATCAATCTGGCCGCCATTAAAATTTTCCGGGACAGTGTATCATCAGCTACCGCTACTGTATAAACTCTGCTCTTTTTCAGGAAAACATTGCGTTTAACACTGACATCGCTATTTATATTAAATGATTTTTGTAATAATGTAAAGTACTTTCTTGCAACAAATATATTTTCTGTATGAATTTTTGTATAAATCCGACCTTTTTCTGTATAAATAACCCTGCCGCACATTCCAAAAATCGCTGCAATTTCTGCAATCTGACAATGTCTTGCCTCCGGAATATGATTGGAAAGCTCCTCTCTGACTCTGCTTGAAAATGACATCATGCCTCTCACTTTCTATAATAACTGTCCTTTTCGATATCTCTGTGCTCAACCTTCAACCCATATTCCATTGACTTTAAACGGCTATAGAGCGCATTTGCAAGCGTCACCGACCGGTGCTTGCCTCCGGTACAGCCGATGCTTATGACAAGCTGGTTTTTCCCCTCAGCCACATAGTTTGGAATAAGAAAGCGTACCATATCCTCAAGCTTATCCAAAAACTCACCCGACAGCGGCGACTGCATGACATAATCATACACGGCCTTGTCATTGCCTGTCTGCGGCCGCATCGAATCAATATAATACGGATTCGGCAAAAAACGGACATCAAATACAAGGTCAGAATCTGACGGAATACCGTATTTAAAACCAAATGAAAGAATCGTCACAAAAAAGTTACTGTAATTTTTATGATTATCTACAAAAATTTTAAAAACCTCGCCGCGAAGCTCTCTTGTCAGCAGCTGGCTTGTGTCAATAATATAGTCTGCCTTCTTTCTGAAAGCCGCCATCTTCTGACGTTCAACCGCAATGCCGTCCTCAATACGCCCATTGCCTGAAAGAGGATGTGAGCGTCTTGTTTCTTTGTAACGTTTGACAAGCACTTTGTCATCACATTCCAAATAAAGAATCTCATAATCAATATTCGTACCGGCAAGGCTTTTAAGCGCCTCACCCATAAATTCAAGTCCCTCGCCGTTTCTTATATCAATACCGAGGGCAACTTTTTCCATTGCCGCAGTTTCACCACAGGCAATTTCTGCAAATTTTGAAATAAGTGATACCGGCAGGTTATCGACGCAAAAGTAACCTGCGTCTTCAAGCATTTTTAATACCGAGCTTTTCCCCGCGCCGGACATTCCTGTTACAATTACAAACCGCATTTTTACTCCTGTCTTTTTGGCAGCGGACGAATGCCCACGCCAAAGTATATCAAAACTCTCCGAGCATTTTTACTTCCATTTCCAAATCAACACCGGCCATTGCTTTTACTCTTTTTTGAATCTCGCGAATAAGTCCAAGCACATCTGCCGCTGTCGCACCGCCTTTATTAATGACAAAACCGCCGTGCTTTTCGGAAACCATGGCACCGCCGACACTAAAACCTCGAAGTCCCGCGTCACTTATGAGCTTTCCTGCAAAATAGCCCTCCGGCCGCTTAAATGTGCTTCCCGCGCTCGGATATTCCAACGGCTGCTTTGCGCGCCGCTGGCTGTTAAGCTCATTCATTTTGTCATAAATTTCTTCTTTATCGCCGCGTGAAAGCACAAGCGATGCTTTAAGTACGATATAATTTTTCTTTTGGATAACACTTGTGCGATAGCCTAAATCAAGCGCCTCTTTTTTTATATCATAAATATTTCCGTCTGCATCCATCACGCAGGCAGAAACAGCACAATGGCTCATCTCACCGCCGTAAGCGCCGGCATTCATTGTCATCGCACCGCCGAAGGTTCCCGGAATGCCCGAAGCAAACTCAAACCCCGTAAGTCCTTCACCGGCAATTTTTTGTGCGAGAGCTGAAAGCATCACGCCCGCTCCGGCCGTCACCGTCACACTGCCGTCGCCATTATCTTTAAATGTCACTTCGTCCATCGTATGATAAATTTGAAAAACAACGCCTCTGATGCCTTTATCGCCAACAAGCAGATTACTGCCATTACCTATGACATAAAACGGCACCGAAGCATCATGGCAAAGCCTTATGGCTTTTGCAAAGACCGTTTCATCGGCAGGCGTCACAAAAACATCCGCCGGTCCTCCGATTTTAAATGTTGTATGCGCTGACATCGGCTCGTCGTACAAAACAGACGAAACCCCTGCAATGCGCTCCAATTCAGCTTTAAATTGATGATTCATAAATTATTCTCCTAAGCTGAGCACAAGTCTTGCCGCGCCGACCATGCCCGCATCATTACCAAGCAGCGCCAGTGCAAACTCTGTATCTTTTACAGCATGGAAGCTTTTTGCCTTATATTTTTCACGGATAACATCAATTAAATATTCTCCGGCTTTTGAAACACCGCCGCCGATAACAAAAATTTCAGGATTTAATACAGCGCCGATGGCTGCCAGCGCACTGCCAAGATAACCTGACATTATATCAACAACCTCTTTTGCAGCCGCATCGCCGGCTTTAGCCGCATCAAAAAC
>USSL01000299.1 GCA_900557175.1 uncultured Eubacteriales bacterium | reverse complement strand
TACTTTTTCGTGGGATTCGAGGTGAAGATATTTCAGTAAAAAAATTGGCTGGTGAATATAAGGTTTCCACCAAAAGTATTAGCAGGTCTATTAATGATTTAAAAGTCTTTTTAGCTGACCACAGAGAGCTTGTTGGTAATACTGAATTAAGGTATTCGTATAGCGATAAATGTTATCATCTTTATATTGATGAATTTTTGACGAATAAAGAATTATTTTCTTTGGTTGAAGTGATCATTGGGGCAAGAGCATTTTCCAAGATGGAACTTGTCGTTTTGATTGATAAACTTAAAAAGTTTACGACACCGGAGGAACGTCTTAAAATGAATAATCTTATTCGTAAGGAATTATACCACTATCCTGAAATCAAGCATGATTGCAAAAGTGTACGGGATAATCTTTGGAAAATTGTGAACTGTATCACTGACCGTAAGGAAATCAGTATTGAATACTATAGGACTGATCGAAAGTGGGTTGTGCATAGATTGTGTCCTGTGTCGATTATGTTTACAGATTATTATTTTTATCTTATCGCGTTTCTCACTGATGGAAAGAATGAGAAGCCCTATTACTTTCGTGTTGACCGAATTAAACAGATTACGATTCATCGTAAAAAGTTTGAGGTTTTGGATTTTGATGAGGGATTGCTTAGAAAAAGAAGCCTTTTTATGTGGCCAGGTAAGCTCCGTACAATTCGTTTTGAATTTAGCGGTCCATCGGTGCAGGCAGCTTTGGATAAGATTCCGACAGCAAAGATTATTGAATGTCTAGGAAAAAATAAATATCTCATCGAGGCGGAGGTTTATGGTGATGGTATTAAGATGTGGCTGTTGAGCCAGGGAACATGGGTTAAGGTCGTTGCACCGGCAGATTTTGTCGATGAAATAAAAATGGAAATTGATTCAATGAATTTGATGTATCAGAAATTTCACTGGAGAGATTTAATGAAGGAACAAAAATTCTCCAGCCTGACATGGAGTTGATTAAGACACAATCCATCGAGGCTATAAAGCAAAGTAATATTGAAAAGACTCAAACAGACATTAAAGAAGATAAAGAATTAAGAGAGCTTACTGAGAAAGAAAAGGAGTACCTCAGAGAAAATACAAGGCTTTCTGAGACTGCCATTGAAAATATTCGTGTTGATGCGGAAGGCAATTATCGTTTAAAATGTCGTAATGAAGAATTAGCAGGTAAGCATCATGAAATTACAGGTGTTAAGTATGTTGAAAAAACGATAGAGATTGATGGTATTCAAATTACTGTTGTTGCTCCTGAATTTAATCCTGTCTTTGAGTGTAAAATTTCCGCTGAAATGTGGGAAAGCGGAGATAAAGAAATTTTCAAGTATTGTACAGAACAGCTGAGGGATTATCTTGAAACACATCCGGAACTGAAATCTAAGTTTACTGAACAACAATTGGAACAAATTATGAATGGTGAGCCTTATATCAAAGGATATACTTGGCATCATAGTGAAATCCCAGGCAAAATGCAGTTGGTTGAAACAAAGGTCCATGTGCAAAGCGGCCATACAGGCGGAAATCTTATATGGTGTGGCGGGATTCGATAATACTAGGAGGTGTAAGAAATGACTAAGTTAGAATGGAAGTATGTTTCTCCGTTGAAAGAAGATACAACGATTGAAATTCTTGAATTAAAATATCATTTTATGATTCCGGATGACTTGAAGGAGTGTATTATCAAAAATAATGCAGGAGTGCCGTCCTTATCTGCTTTTGATTTTGGTGAAAATAATGCAATGGTTTTTGGAGGTTTGCTTTCTTTTAATGAGGGCGAAAGTGACAGTTTTTTTGATTATGTTAGCATTTTTGAAAAAGAAGATGGCAAAAGTTTAAAAATGTTTCCTTTTGCACTTGATCCTGCAGGAAATTTTTTCTGTGTAGAAAATGGCAAAATTGTTCTTTATAAACATGAAGAAGATAAAACTGTCGTGATATGTGATTCTTTTTCTGATTTTTTAAATATGCTTTACTAAGTTGAGAATTGAGCGCTGCTCTATAGGTGAATCATCACCTATGAAGCAGCGCTCTTTTTTACCCAAACAAAATGTCTTTCATTGTGTACAGTCCCGGAGCTTTGCCCGCGGCGAAGCGGGCGGCAGTGATGGCGCCGGATGCAAAAATTTGCCGGCTCTCGGCGTTATGTTTGATTTCAAGACTTTCATTGTCTCCGAGAAAGAGGACAGAATGTTCGCCGGCGAGGGTGCCGCCGCGCACAGCGTGAACGCCGATTTCTTTGCCGCGCTTTCCGATAAAGCCATTGCGTCCGTGAACTTCACTGTAGGTATTGTTTTTATTCAGTGTTTCGAGAAGCATTTTCGCAGTGCCGCTCGGTGCATCCTGTTTCTGATTATGATGCTTTTCAATGACTTCAATATCAAAATCATTTTCAAGTATTGGTGTAATGAGCTCAAGAACTTCTTTGAGCACGGCGATGCCCAGTGAAAAGTTTGACTGAAAAACAACAGGAACGAGTGAGGACAGGGCGCGGATCTGCTCGCTCTGTGTATCTGTATATCCGGTTGTGCCGCACACATAGGCACATTTTTTCTTTTTAATATAATCTGTAATCCAGTCAAGATTATCCGGGTGTGAGAAGTCGATGACAACGTCGGTGTCACCGTCAAAATCGGATAAATCAGGATGTGTCAGACGGTCTGCCATAAGGATGACATTCATATTTTCACGCCGGGCAGCGGTT
>USSL01000298.1 GCA_900557175.1 uncultured Eubacteriales bacterium | reverse complement strand
ATCATTTGCAAGCAGCATTCCGGCAAAAACGGACGGATCCGCGCCGACAAATGAAAAAAGCGGTACAATGACCGGTCTTAAAATATTTGCCAGCACCGGTGAGAGGGCGATAATGCCGACCATAGACAGCGCCAAAGCGCCGATGGCCGTAATCCCCTCCTCAAACTTTTCACCCATGCCAAGGCGGTTTCCCAATATTCTGTCCACAGCCCCGACAATCGCCGAGGCCGTCATTAAATAAATCACTGCTTCATTAATACTCATTGGTTTTCCTCCAAAATGACTTCTCTGCCAATCTCAATACGGTCTATAATCGCAACAACCGCAGCATCCACAGGCGCATCGGGAGATGGCAGTGTAAATCGGGCGCTCGCAGAGAGGGCAACTAAAACAACATCACCCTGCCCGGCGCCCGTCATGTCTGTAGCAACAATTTCATCCTTTGTAGTTTTCCCATTTTTAATAAGGTTAATCACTAAAAGCTTCTGTCCTGTCAAATGTTCATCCTTCTTCGTCGCCCATACACTGCCTGTCACTTTGCCCATCACCATCGCTATTTCCTCCCGACACTGATTTGGTGCGTTTTTATATAATCCATCGCAAGCGGCGTCACAAGACAGGCCTTTGGAATTTCTATAAAAATATCACTGCCCTGCTTCAACAAAAGTTTGGAAATATCCTTCTCCGTCAAAAGATTTCCCGAAAAATCAACTTGCTTTTTCTGCGAATGTGCCATCTTTGATTGGCTCTCATTTTTTCTATCTGCGGGTTCGTCTGCAGCTGCTTCGTACGGTTCTCTGACTTTCCCGGCATTATTTTCCATTTTTATGATACGCCCTGTCATACCTTTTTCAAAACCACAGGCATTGGCTTCGTCATAGTCGATATGGGCGGCATCTGAAAATTTATCGCTGACTCTGACAATCGTATTGTCAAATATAAGGCCTCTGGCACCGCCGGTTAAGAGGCTGACCGTTTCATGATCATGAAGTCCAAAGCGCTTTGCCGTTTCTGTGTGAAGATGGATATGACGCTTTGCCGCAATAACCCCTTCCGAAATATCAAGAACAGCCGTCTGGCTGCCGTCATCTCTTATAAGCGTACAGCCCGGCGTATTTTTAATATCACCACTCTGACGTATCACCGGCATAATGCCGAGCATTCTCGCATCTGTCACAGAAATTTCAACCTGCGTGCGGGGACGCAGCGGTCCTAAAATAACAACATTGTCAATCCGCCCCTTCGGGCCTTTCACACTGAGCCGCTCGCGGCACACATACTGGCCGGGCTGGGACAGGTCCCGCACCCGCTCAAAAACATAACCCTCACCAAAAAGCCGATCTGCATCTTCCCTGCTCAAATGAATATGACGGCCGGAGGCCTCAACTTCAACTTCCATGCCCTCATATCCACCGGTCATAAACATAAAGCTCATGACATGAAAAAGGGACGATATCCGGTTTAATGCCATAATAATATCCGGGCGCATAAACTGCGTTTTGCCGCTGCCTTGCAAAGTTTCCTTTTCAAAAGCGTGGCAGGCTGCAAGCTCCGTGTCCCGCGCTTTCGTGCGAAGGCGATTTAAATAAGCCGGTATCTGTCCCTGCGCTGCCGATGGAATATCATGGCCAATGCCGAAATATTTGGACGGATGATGGGATTTTTCATGAATCTCTGTCTCATCCATGCCTAAAATACAGATTTTTTCAAGTTTTTCACCTGTAATTTCATATTGTATAAGGCTGTGAACAAATCGGCGGATTTCCTCAAGATTCTCATAAAGTGTCCGGTAACCGGCCTTTGTGACCGCCTGCTGCACGATAATAATCTCCGCCTCAAGTCCGTCAATGGCGCCGCGGAAGGCAATGACCGGATGTGTTTTTTCTACAAGTGTGCTGCCGTTTAAATGTGTCATTGTCTCCGGCTTTGCAAGCGCTGTCTTCACAGCTGCCAAAATCGTCTGTTCAAGCTCTTTTAAATTCTGGGTTTCCATTGTCCTGCCGCCGTTTTATTATGCTTCCTGAACCGTGGAATTTTTAGGCAGAATCACATCCACTTCTGTATGCGGTCTTGGAATCACATGGACAGAAATCAGCTCGCCGACACGCTCTGCCGCTGCCGCTCCGGCATCGGTCGCTGCCTTTACGGCACCCACATCGCCTCTGACCATGACAGTCACAAGACCTGCCCCGATTGTTTCCTTGCCGACAAGCGCCACATTTGCCGCCTTTACCATCGCATCTGCCGCCTCAATAGCGCCGACCAGTCCTTTTGTTTCTATCATGCCTAATGCATTTGTACTTGCCATCATTATTCTACCTCCGTCATTTTAAATCAATGAAAATTATGCGTGCATACCGCCCTCGCCGGACGTGACTGCCTTTAAAACCTTTGCCACAATCTGTTCGATTAAAAACTTATCTGACGCTGCGCTGTTCTCCTGTCCGGGCACATTCCCGCAGCTTTTTAAATGCACCGGCGTTCCCGAAATTTCCCATGCTTCCTTAACGCCCCATGCAACCCGCTTAATATTGATTAAATCTTTCGGGCCGATATTATTTGAAGACGAGCTTCCGCCCGCCGAGCCGCAGCCAAGTGTCAGCGCCGGAAACAAATTGGTTGTCGCACCGACACCGCCAAGAGACGCCGATGTGTTGACAAGAATCCTTGACGCCGGCACGACCGACGCAAAGCGCTTCACCTGTGCTTCATTTTCCGAATGAATTG
>USSL01000297.1 GCA_900557175.1 uncultured Eubacteriales bacterium | reverse complement strand
CAAAATAATTCCTTTATAAAGATAATATAGCACAAAATATTAAACATGTTATTTGCACAATAATCAGTTTTATTTGCACAAATAGCACTTTTTATATTTTATACATCTTCCAAGGGAAAATAAAGAAAAATTGTTAAAAGAATAGAGAACACATGCTTTTGAATATTGTGCGGGATAACCTGTAAATTTTGCAAAGCAATATTAAAAATGCACATTGTGCAAAAATCTGCAAATCATCCCGCGCATATCCCAAGCCTGCCGCCAGATGCGGCTACAGTATCATCGACAGCTGTATCCGCTTTTTAGCAATGTCAACGCTTAAGACTTTGACTTCGACAATATCGCCGACGCTGACAACTTCCATTGGGTGTTTGATAAACTTTTTATCTGTCATTTTAGAAATGTGTACAAGGCCGTCCTGATGAACGCCGATATCGACAAAAGCGCCGAAGTCAATAACGTTTCGGACTGTACCTTTTAAAATCATGCCTTCCTTAAGGTCTTTCATGTCAAGGACATCTGTTCTAAGCACCGGCAGCGGCATATCCTCACGCGGATCGCGCCCCGGCTTGCCAAGCTCCTTTACAATATCCTTCAATGTAATCTCGCCGACGCCGAGTTCTTCTGCAAGCTTTTTCCAGTCGCTGCACTTAAAATTTGACGCCTTATCGCCGATAAATGCTTCGACAGTACTGCCATATTTTTCACAGAACTTCTTTGTCGCCTCATAACTTTCAGGATGAACGCCTGTGGCATCAAGCGGTTCGCTGCCGCCTGTAATACGCATAAAACCGGCACACTGTTCAAAGGCTTTCGGGCCTAATTTGGCGACCTTTAAAAGCTCTTTTCTGCTGTTAAAACGACCGTTTTCTTCACGGTAGGCAACAATATTTTTCGCAATTGCTTTAGAAACGCCGGAAATATATTCAAGCAGCGAAGCTGATGCTGTATTTAAGTCAACGCCGACACGGTTCACACAGTCTTCCACAACGCCGCCGAGGGCCTCACCGAGCTTTTTCTGATTCATGTCATGCTGATACTGGCCAACGCCAATCGCTTTCGGATCAATTTTTACAAGTTCAGCCAATGGATCCTGAAGACGCCTTGCAATGGAAGCTGCGCTTCGCTGTCCGACGTCAAAGTTCGGAAATTCCTCTGTTGCAAGCTTACTTGCTGAGTACACCGAAGCACCCGCCTCATTGACAATCACATACTGCACAGGACGTCTTAACTCTTTAAGCAATTCTACAATGACCTGCTCTGATTCTCTTGAAGCCGTACCGTTGCCGAGAGAAATCAGCTCGATATTGTACTTTTCAATAAGCTTCTTTAATACTTCTTTAGATTCTTTAATCTTTTTCTGCGGCTCTGTCGGGAAAATAACAACTGTATCAAGCACCTTGCCCGTGGCATCCACAACCGCCAGCTTGCAGCCTGTTCTAAAAGCCGGATCCCAGCCGAGTACGACCTTGCCTGCAATCGGCGGCTGCATCAATAGCTGCTGGAGATTCTTTCCAAACACTTTAATGGCACCGTCCTCGGCATTTGCCGTCAGCTCGTTACGGATTTCACGCTCAATCGCCGGGGCAATTAAACGCTCATAGCTGTCCCTGACAACCGCCTTTAAACATTCTGTCGTATTCGGATTTTCTCTTGTAATAATTTTCTTTTCAAGATAGCCTAAAATCTTATCTGCCGGCGCCTCTATTTTTACAGTGAGCACTTTTTCACTCTCTCCGCGGTTGACTGCAAGTGTGCGGTAGCCCGCCATCTTTGCCACAGGCTCCTCATAGTTGTAGTACATCTCATAAACGGTCTGAGCCTTCTCATCCTTCGCCTTTGAGATAAGCTTTCCTTCTTTAAATGTTAGTTTTCTTATATAAGTTCTGTAATCTGCCTCGTCTGAAATCGACTCTGCAATAATATCCTTTGCCCCGTCAATGGCACTGTCCGCATCCGGCACGCCCTTTTCCTCTGAAATATAAGCGGCAGCCTCTGCTTCAAGCGGCTGATTTGTCATCTGAAGAAGAATTGTATTTGCCAGCGGTTCAAGCCCCCGCTCCTTTGCGATTGTCGCGCGTGTCCGGCGCTTCGGACGGTACGGACGATATAAGTCTTCCACTGTCACAAGCGTCTTTGCAGCAAGAATCTGTCCTCTTAATTCTTCCGTCAGCTTGCCCTGTGCCTCGATTGTGGCAATGACCTGCTGCTTTTTCTCCTCAAGATTCCTGAGATATAAAAGACGCTCATGAAAATTACGGAGCATCTCGTCATTCATCGAGCCTGTTGCTTCTTTTCTGTACCGGGCAATAAAAGGAATCGTGTTGCCCTCGTCAATCAGCTTTATGGCAGCCTCTGCCTGCCACTGTTTAATATTAAATTCCTGCTGTAATACGTTTAAAATATCCATTGCTTATTCTCCCAACTGGAATTTGTCATGAATGAGCATCATCGCTCTGTCCGCATATTTTTCATGAATCAACACGGAAATACGAATTTCCGATGTAAAAATCATCTTAATATTAATTCCTGCATCAGAAAGCGCCTCAAATACTTTTGCCGCAACGCCCGGATGTGTCATCATACCTGCGCCGACAACAGAAACTTTTGCCACATCATCGGCAATATCAACACCGCTGAATTTTAAATCCATTGAATTGTTTTCAAGAATATTCAAAATCTCATCCTTATCCTCACGGCTGACTGTAAAGGAAATGTCCTTTGTACCTTCACGGCCGACAGACTGGACG
>USSL01000296.1 GCA_900557175.1 uncultured Eubacteriales bacterium | reverse complement strand
TTGGCGAATATGGGAATGCCTTCGGAGAAGATTGCTGAAGCAGCCGGTGTCAGTGTAGAGCTGGTAGAAGGGTGGATAGTTGGCGATAAGAAGGTAGATAAATAAAATAATCAATGTAATTTATAAAAAGGCAGATGATTGAGTGGAAAACGGTAAAGAACAATTCCAAAAACATTACGAAAGATACAGGCAGGTTTTGGAACGGCTGACATTGATGAGCGATATTTTTATGCGAAATGTTTTGAAAAAGCCGGAGTGCGCGGAGTATGTATTGCAGGTGATTATGGATAATCCGACACTTAAAGTTGTAGATCTTGTGATACAGAAAGATTACAAAAATCTGCAGGGACGGTCAGCGATATTGGATTGTGTGGCGCAGGATGAAAGTGGCAGACAGTTTAATATTGAGGTTCAGCAGGAGAATGAAGGTGCTTCGCCGAAGCGGGCGAGATATCATAGTGGACTGTTGGACATGAATATTTTAAATCCGGGAGAAGATTATGAGAAGCTGCCGGAAACATATGTGATTTTTATAACGAAAGATGATGTTTTAAAGAAAAATTTACCGATATATCATATTAGAAGAACAGTTCAAGAAACAAATGAAATATTTGATGATCATACACATATCATTTATGTAAACTCAAAAATATGTGATGATACAAAACTTGGACGATTGATGCACGATTTTCATTGCAGGAGAGCATCAGATATGCATAGCACAGTACTTGCACAGCGAGTGAGGGAACTTAAGGAGACGCCGGAAGGAGGAATCAGTATGTGTGAGGAAATGGAAAAAATCTATAGCGAGGGGCGTACGGAAGGCCGTTTAGAAGGACGAATGGAAGGACAACGAAAGATGGCATTGTCATTGGCGAATATGGGAATGCCTTCGGAGAAGATTGCTGAAGCAGCCGGTGTCAGTGCAGAGATGGTAGAGACGTGGCTTTCTAGTAGTAAGAATGCAGATAAATAATCAGTGTGATTTATAAAAAGGCGTATCTTCCGAGAAATGGTTGATACGCCTTTTTTAGTAAAGAAGTTTATGCCATGTCATTGCGGCAGGCAAGGTTTTGGGGTATACTTTATATATGAATGTATACGAGTTTACGGAGGAGTGACGAATGAAAGGAATTATTTTAGCCGGAGGTTCCGGTACGAGATTGTATCCGCTGACGATGGTGACGTCAAAGCAGCTGCTTCCGATTTATGATAAACCGATGATTTATTATCCGCTGTCTGTGTTGATGAATGCGGGAATCAGAGATATTTTGATTATTTCGACACCGGCGGATACACCGCGGTTTGAGGCGTTGTTTGGTGACGGAAGTCAGTTTGGGATTCATTTGTCTTATGAGGTGCAGCCGTCGCCGGACGGGCTTGCTCAGGCTTTTATAATCGGCGAAGATTTTATTGGTAATGATTCGGTGGCAATGATTCTCGGCGATAATATTTTTGCCGGGCATGGGCTTATAAAGCGTTTGAAGAAAGCGGCCGAGAAGACAAGCGGTGCGACGATATTTGGCTATTATGTCGATGACCCGGAACGATTTGGCATTGTTGAATTTGATGACAGCGGCAAGGCTGTGTCTATTGAGGAAAAGCCTGCGAAGCCTAAAAGTAATTACTGTGTGACCGGACTTTATTTTTATGATAACAAGGTTGTAGAGTATGCGAAATCGTTGAAGCCATCGTGGCGCGGTGAATATGAGATTACAGATATTAATCAGATTTATCTTGAGCATGGGACACTGGATGTCGAGCTTTTGGGACAAGGATTTACGTGGTTGGATACAGGTACACATGAATCGCTTGTGGAGGCAACAAATTTTGTCAAGACAATAGAGACACATCAGCACAGAAAGATAGGGTGTCTTGAGGAAATCGCATATTTGAACGGTTGGATTACAAAAGAGCAGCTGCTTAAAGATATCGAGGCTTTAAAGAAAAACCAATATGGTCAGTATTTGCTTGATGTTTTATCGGGCAAGTATTTAGATAAACTTTTTTAAAATAGAATAGGAGATATTATGACAATTTTAGTGACAGGCGGCGCCGGCTTTATTGGTGCTAATTTTATATATTTAGAATTAGAGAAGTACCCGGAGGACAGAATTGTATGCATTGATAAGCTGACTTATGCCGGAAACCTTGAGACATTAGATGAGGCAATGAAAAATCCAAACTTTCGGTTTGTGAAAGGGGATATTTGTGACAGAGATGCAGTGTTTAAGCTGTTTGAGGAGGAAACTTTGGATATTGTCGTTAATTTTGCGGCGGAAAGTCATGTAGACAGAAGTATAGAAAATCCGTCAATATTTTTGGAAACGAATATTTTAGGAACACAGGTGTTGATGGACGCGAGCCGTACTTACGGTGTGAAGCGTTACCATCAGGTATCGACGGATGAGGTTTACGGCGATCTGCCCCTTGACAGACCGGATTTATTTTTTACAGAGGAAACACCTTTAAAGACTTCAAGTCCGTATAGTTCTTCTAAGGCAGGCGCCGATTTGCTCGTCAATGCTTATCACAGAACGTTCGGGCTTCCGACAACAATCAGCCGGTGCAGTAATAATTACGGGCCGTATCAGTTCCCTGAAAAGCTTATTCCACTGATGATTGCCAATGCGCTTAAGGATCAGCCGCTGCCGGTCTACGGCGAGGGACTCAACGTCAGAGACTGGCTGTATGTAGAGGATCACTGCAAGGCGATTGACATGGTTATCCGCGGCGGCAAGCTCGGCGAGGTC
>USSL01000295.1 GCA_900557175.1 uncultured Eubacteriales bacterium | reverse complement strand
GGAGCCGGTACCGCCGGCACATATACCGTTCATACGCTGTTCAATATTGCCGCCTGTAAAATAAATAATCTTGGCGTCTTCGCCGCCAAGTTCTATAGCAACATCTGTCTGAGGCGCATAATATTCAAGTGAGCTGGATACAGAAATAACCTCCTGTACAAAAGGAATATCCAGTGCCTTTGAAATTGCCATGCCGCCGGAACCTGTAATCATCGGATGCAGGTCCATGCCGCCGAGGACATCATAAGCCTTTTGAACAAGTAATAAAAGAGTTTCTCTAATATTTGCAAAATGACGTTCGTAATCTGAAAAAAGGATGTTGTTGTCGTTGTCAATGACAGCAATCTTTACTGTTGTAGAACCGATATCGATTCCAAGTTTGTTACACATTCTCGTCATCTATTCTTTCGCCTCCTTAGTGAAATCCACGTAATTATACAATAAAAAAAATTAAAAGACAACCTTTAAACAATGAAATTTTTATAAATGCATATATAAATATGTAGTTTCACATTTGAATTGCCGGGTGAATATAATAGCGAATAAAGAAAACGAAGGAGTATTTTATGAACTATTATCAGGACTATCTTGTCATGCAGAGCGGTATGGCCTGCCGCGGAATTGTGCATACAATCACTGCCGGCGATACACTTTACCGTCTCGGAAAAATGTACGATGTGCCGCTTTCGGATATTTTTGACGCCAATCCCGATGCCGATATTTATAATCTTAAGGTTGGAGAGAAAATATGTATTCCGATACGTGCCGGTATGCTTCCTGACAAACGCTATATTGTGCTTGAGAGAACGCAGAAGCTGTCGGAATTTTTAAAAGCGCATAACGTGAGCCTTGAGGCATTTGAGGCGTGTAATGCACAATTTAAACCGCCGCTGCTGCAGGAAGGCACGCGCGTCTGTCTGCCTGAAGCAGCGGTGTCAAAGTAACTTAAGGTGAAACTTGTGCGGAAACATTGACAAGAAACAAAGGCTTTAATATAATGTAATGATACAAGGTCTTAAAGTTCTGATGCCGCATATGCCGGCGGATGGCTTTAAGCTCGGCGGCCGGAGATGACGGTATGTGGGGAACTTTAAGACCTGCAAAAGTATCGGTGTGCCTTTGGCCGGCATGCGGATATAACTATACAAATAAAATGAGGTGACGAATTGGGCAGATGGATTGATAAACTGGAAAGGAAGATTGGACGTTTTGCGATTCCGAATCTTATGCGCTATATTATTGTCCTTTATGTGTTAGGGCTTATACTTCACTGGACAGCGCCTGAGGTTTATTACTATTATTTTGCGCTTGATGCCAGTGCAATTCTTAGGGGACAGATATGGCGTATTTTTACATTTTTACTTGTATCGCCGAGTACAGATCCTATTTTCTTTATATTTACATTGTACCTTTACTACTTTTTGGGAAGCACGCTTGAAAAGGTGTGGGGCGCATTCCGCTTTAACCTGTACTATTTCACAGGCGTGTTCGGTACAGTTTTAGGCGCGATTATTATTTATCTTGTGACAGGACATGTTTATCTTTTAGATACATTTTATATTAATATGTCACTGTTTCTTGCTTTTGCCACAATTATTCCGGATATGCAGATGCTTCTTTTTTTCATTATCCCAATAAAGATGAAGTGGCTTGGCTATGCTTACGGACTGATGCTTGTGTACGAGTTCGTATCATCGCTTATGAGAGGCAATTATGCGGTATGTATTGCCATTGTGCTTGCGATGATTAACTTTATTTTCTATTTCTTTGCATTTATGAGGGACAGACATTCACCGTATCAGTATATACGCCGTCATCAGTTTGAGCGGAATATGCGCAAAGGTGAACAAAACAGAGCATCACAGAATGGGCCGGCATATACGGGACCTTCCTATGGCGGCGCGCCGTCGGGACATGCCGGAAGCAAAAAGATTGTACCGAGACACAGGTGTGCAGTCTGCGGACGGACAGAGCTTGATGATGATACGTTAGAATTCCGCTATTGCTCAAAATGCAACGGTAATTATGAATATTGTAATGAACATTTATTTACACATACCCATGTACAGTAAATGAGAGGACATCAGACAGCAAATACAGGCTGTCTGTTGCCATATACAGGAAACTTTTAAGAAAGGTACGGTATTTTTAAGTTGGATATTAACAATTTGATTAAATCACTAAAAAAAGGCAATAATCTTGAACAGAATCTGTCGCTTTACGGCAATATGCTTGCAGGTTCATACAATAGGATCGCTGCTTATCAGCTTGCAATGAATGTGACACAATTTTATGATGAAATCAGGGAGAGCAGCGACGCGGTATGTAAGGAGAAGCTTGATGAAATCACCGCTGTTTTGCAGGCTGTATTTTTAGACGGGAATGCAGACATGGAAATGCTTGTCAATACAATAGATTCCATCAGGAAGCAGGTGATTGAGGAAATTCACGATATGCAGGCATATACTTATTTTTTTCAAGTTTATGAGCATATTTTTAACCGTATTGAATACAGTTTTAAAAACGCGGCGCCTGTAGATGAAGAAGCCTTCGCGGCTGAGGTGCGAGAGTTTGTTGATATGGGTGATGCTGTCATTTCTAATGAGTGCATCCAGATGGTGATGGGCGAGCTTCCGGTGCGGATGACGATGATGCGTTTTATGGATATGGTAAAGAAGGGCTGTGCCTGCTATATAGGTGTGCGGAATGATATGGCAGAGCGGTTTTTTGAATATTTGACGAATGTTGTGCATCCGCTGACAACAGACATATT
>USSL01000294.1 GCA_900557175.1 uncultured Eubacteriales bacterium | reverse complement strand
GATGATGGCACATTTGTAAAAGATGACGATCATTTGGCGCACTTTTTAGATAAGGATTCAAGTCCAAACGGAAATGCATATATGTATGCACATACAGGGGTACAGGAAGGTGGTTTCCAGCCGGGCGAAGTTCAGGAATTACAGGTCGATGGCAGCGGAAAATTGATTTTAGACAGACTTTCAGCCCTGCATCCGCATTATATTGTTGAAACAGAAGCACCGAAAGGCTACTATCTTGACTCGAAGCCAATCAAAATTACAGTTGATATGAACAAGGTCAATTTTGTAATGGTAGGTAATGTTTCGCGTTCCGTGAAGCTGCAGAAAATTGATGCATACAGTCAAAATCCGGTCGAGGGTGCAGAATTTGCGCTTTATAAGGGCGACGGCACGAAAGTGACTGGATTTGAGAAGAAGTCGCTGAATGGCCATGAGGTTTACTGGCAGAAAGACGGCGGCAATGCGGCGCTTAAAACGAACAGCAAGGGCGAGCTTTGCATCCATGGTCTTGATGCCGGTTCGTATATTTTGAAAGAAGAAAAAGCCGCACCGGGCTATGTGCTTCCTGAAAATCCGCCGTCATACGAATTTACATTAGAGGAGAAGCTTCCGGAAAATAAAGACGGCACACAAGATGGTATTGATGAAACTTACCATTATCTTTTAAATAATGGCGCTGCGATTACAAATGAACCGGTAACGGCAAAGCTTACTGTGACAAAGCAGGATGGCAATGATAAGGAACTTCTTGCGGGCGCAGGCTTTACAGTATTCAGGTTTACCGGAACGGAAGAAGAATGGCAGGCAAACAGAGATGATACGACGAAATGGGAGCCGATTGACTTAACCAAAGACGAAAAGTATTTCAATACAAAAGATAAGACGGGTACGGAGATACTTGGCAATGTGCCGGATAAGTTTAAAAAGCTTCCGACAGTTTACACAGATGCAGATGGCAAAATTGCGGTGACAGATATTCCGCTGGGACATTATTCAATCGCAGAGGTGAAAGCGCCGGATAGTACATATGTGAGAGACTGGCGAAGCGGATACTTTGATGTGGCTGCCGAAGATAAAGACAAGGAAGTTTCGATTTATACGATGTCCAATTCGCAGGAACATATCGTTAAAGATAATATTGTTTTCAACTATCAGAAGAAAGCACAATTAATGCTTGTGAAATATGATGCTGCAGAAGAACATCCTGATATTATTGGCAGTGATAAGCATGGCGATGGCTGGATATATGACGGTGCAGTCGTAGAAGGCGGCAAGAGACTTGAGGGTGCTGTTTATAAGCTGTTTCTCAAAGTGGGTGCCGCAGGGACAACAAATCCGAACCCTGAAGAATTAAAGTCCGTCGATATTATTGGCAAAAATAACGGCAGCGAGGATACTTGCCTTGGCGTCGGAACGACAGATAAAGACGGTATTCTTAAGCTGGAAAATATGAAGGATAAAGACGGCAAACCTTTAGGCGGTTTAAACTTTGGAAAATATTATCTGGTTGAGGTGAAAGCGCCGGCAGGCTATAAACTGGATCAGACGCCAGTGATGTTTTATCTGACAGAAAATACATTTCCGAAAAATCCGGACGAGAATTCAGAACCGGGGCTTGTCAAGCTGGCATCAAATGTAAAATATGACTATGGTCTGAAAGTTATTAAAAAATATGTCGGTGATGATAAAGAAGTGCTGCTTTCTGCTGCGAAGTTTGTTTTAAAGGATAAGAATGGCACGCCTGTCAAAGTAAGACTGACGTCAGAGGGAAGCTATATTGTCGATGAAACGAGTGAAAATACGGATCTTGTCACGAATTTCAATGGTGAAATCTGGCTCAGAGGGCTTGAAGGAGGTGCAACTTACACACTTACGGAAACTGAAGCGCCAAAAGGCTATAAAAAGCTTGAGAATCCGATTGAAGTCAAAATACCGACAGAACCTGAAAAGTTGACAAATGACGAACGAAATAAGAGTGTTTTGTATGCGGAGTGTGTTGTAGAAAATGTGCGTCTGACAGGAACAATGAGACTTCGAAAGATGGATGAGGAGACACAGGCGGTTCTTTCGGGGGCACAGTTCCAGCTTTATCGTGTTATTAAGGAACCGATACTTCCTCAGGATCCAGATTATGATGCAGATCATCCTGACGCAGTCCGTATAAAGGAAGAACCGGTCGGCGATGCAAAAGAAACAGACGGTAATGGCGAGCTTACTTTTGAAAATCTTGCATGGGGCGATTATTTTGTCCGTGAAGTTAAGGCGCCGGATGGTTATGCTTTGGATGAAACAAAGCTGCCTTTTAAGATTAATGAAAGTTCTTTCCATAATAATGGCGAGGTGATTGAAGTTTTCTTCCCTCGCGTGTATAACACAAAAGATGCCATCGGGGAAGTGACGATTGTTAAGGAAGATAAGCATGATAAAACAGTGAAGCTTCCGGGCGCACAGTTTGCATTGACAAAAAGATTCGTTGATGTTCAGGGAAAAGAATATTGGCTCAGCTACGGCAAGGGAACATATACAACAGATCAGGACGGAAAAATTTTATTAATTCTTCCGCCGGGAGAATACAGACTTGAAGAAACAAAGGCGCCGGATGGCTATATTCTGCCGACAAATATTGCTGACAGGCGGCTGGAATTTACAATTAAGGAAGGTGAAAAACCTGAGAAGCTGACATATACCCGTGAAAATGTCAAAGAAGAAGGAAGTTTAATTGTCAGAAAGACTGTTGATGCGTATGGTGAAAAGAGCAGAGATTTTGAGTTTACGGTGA
>USSL01000293.1 GCA_900557175.1 uncultured Eubacteriales bacterium | reverse complement strand
AATCAGGTTAGCAACAGGAAACACCCATAAATACGAAAGCACAGGAGGATGGAGAAATGAAAACAGATATTGAAATTGCTCAGGAGGCAAAGATGCTTCCGATTCAGGATGTTGCCGCAAAGCTTGGTATTGAGGCAGAGGATCTTGAGATGTACGGAAAGTACAAAACAAAACTGTCAAAAGAGCTTTGGGATAAGGTTAAAAATAACCCGGACGGCAAGCTTGTATTAGTGACAGCCATTAATCCGACACCGGCAGGTGAAGGCAAGACGACAGTCAGTGTCGGTCTCGGACAGGCACTTTGCCGTATCGGAAAAAAAGCATCGATTGCACTCAGAGAGCCATCTTTAGGGCCTTGCTTTGGCATCAAAGGCGGCGCTGCCGGCGGCGGTTATGCACAGGTTGTGCCTATGGAAGACTTAAACCTCCATTTTACGGGCGATTTTCATGCAATCACTTCGGCCAATAATCTTCTTGCAGCAATGCTTGATAATCATATTCATCAGGGCAATGCATTAAGAATTGATCCGAATCAGATTGTGTGGAAGCGCTGTGAAGATATGAATGACAGAGCTTTAAGAAACATTGTCATCGGACTTGGCTCAAAGATGGACGGCGTTGTGAGAGAAGATCATTTTGTCATTTCAGTGGCATCTGAAATTATGGCAATTCTCTGTCTTGCCAATGACCTTGAAGATTTAAAGGATAAGCTTGGCAGAATTATCGTTGCCTACAATTATGACGGTGCGCCTGTGACAGCGGCCGACTTAAAAGCTGTCGGCTCAATGGCAGCACTTTTAAAGGATGCGATTAAGCCGAACATGATTCAGACGCTTGAACATACGCCGGCGTTTGTCCATGGCGGCCCGTTTGCCAATATTGCCCATGGCTGCAATAGTGTGCAGGCAACAAAGCTTGCCTTAAAGCTTTCCGATATCGTTGTGACAGAGGCAGGCTTCGGCGCAGATTTAGGTGCAGAGAAGTTTTTGGATATTAAGTGCCGCAAGGCAGGCCTTAAACCGGATGCAGTCGTTTTAGTTGCGACAGTCAGAGCATTAAAATATAACGGCGGCGTGCCTAAAGCCGAGCTTTCAAAACCGAACCTTTCAGCACTTGCCGACGGTATTGTCAATCTTGAAAAGCACATCGAAAATCTTCAGAAGTATGATGTGCCGGTTGTTGTGACACTCAATGAGTTTATTACAGATTCAAAAGAAGAACTTGAATATGTCAAAGAATTTTGTGAAAGCCGCGGCTGTGCCTTTGCGTCAGCGCAGGTTTGGGAAAAAGGCGGTGAAGGCGGCGAGGCACTTGCGAGAAAGGTTGTGGAGACACTTGAAACAAAGGAAAGCCATTACCATCCGCTTTATGCCGACGAGCTTCCTCTTAAAGAAAAAATTGAGACTATTGCAAAAGAAATTTACGGTGCAGACGGTGTGACATATACGCCGGCTGCGGATAAAGCATTAAAGAAAATCGAAGAACTGGGATTTTCAAATCTTCCGGTATGTATGGCAAAGACGCAGTATTCACTTTCAGATAATGCAAAGCTTCTCGGACGTCCGACAGGCTTTAAGATTAACATCCGCGAAGTTTATGTTTCTGCAGGCGCAGGTTTTGTCGTAGCTATCACAGGCTCCATTATGACAATGCCGGGACTTCCGAAAGTACCTGCCGCAGAAGGTATTGACGTGGATGAAAATGGAAAGATTACAGGATTATTTTAAATAAAATTCAAGGCAAGGAGATGTAAATATGACAATGTTAATTGACGGCAAAGCAATTTCAGCCCAGCTTAAAGACGAACTTAAGAGTGAAGTTGCACGAATGTCAAAGCGCGGACGGACAGTGACGCTGGCGGTTGTGCTTGTGGGCAATGATCCGGCTTCCTGTGTTTACGTGAAAAATAAGAAAAAGGCTTGTGAGTATATCGGCATCCGCTCATTGTCATATGAGCTTGCCGAAGATACGACGGAAAATGAACTTCTTAGACTTGTTCATTCTTTAAATCAGAGGGAAGATGTTGACGGTATACTCGTCCAGCTCCCTCTGCCGCCGCATATCAGAGAACAGGTCATTATTGAAGCAATCCGACCGGATAAGGATGTGGATGGCTTCCACCCATACAATGTCGGCGCCTTAAGTACCGGACAGAGAGGCTTTATTTCATGTACACCGGCAGGCATTATTGAGCTTTTGCACCGCTGTGATATAAAGACTGAAGGACAGGAGTGTGTCATTGTCGGCCGCAGCAATATTGTCGGCAAGCCGATGGCAATGCTGATGCTCCGCGAGAATGCGACGGTGACTGTATGTCATTCAAAAACAAAAAATCTTCAGAGAGTATGCCGCAGGGCAGACATTTTAATATGCGCTGTCGGGCGGGCAAAGTACTTTACGAAGGATTATGTGAAGGATGGCGCAGTTGTCATCGACGTCGGCATGCACCGTGATGAGAATAATAAGCTGTGCGGTGACGTTGATTTTAATGATGTAAAAGATTGTGTCAGCGCTATTACGCCGGTACCGGGCGGCGTCGGACCGATGACGATTGCCATGTTAATGAGTAACTGTGTACAGGCAGCAAAAATGAAGGATGAGAAGTAGATTTATGAATATATTATTTATATCGCTTGGCTGTGATAAAAACCTTGTAGATTCAGAGGTGATGTTAGGTCTTGTCAGAGATAAGGGTTATACGCTGACAAATGAGGACAACGAGGCAGATATAGCCATTGTCAATACGTGCAGCTTTATTCATGACGCCCAGCAGGAGAGCGTCAATACAATAT
>USSL01000292.1 GCA_900557175.1 uncultured Eubacteriales bacterium | reverse complement strand
GCAAGGCTTTTGCGCCGCCTTGTCCGGAATGTTGTCATGGGACTGTGGGTGATGGCGCTTTTGATCAGTTCCAGCATTATATGTACGACCGACATGAAACCAAAGATTATGGGTATTCCGGCGCTTGGAGCGCTTGGCTATCTTGTGGCTTTTGCAATCGTGATGTATGTATTTCTTAAGCACATATTTTCGAAGAAATGAGGAAGCTGTATCAATGAACAGAGAAGTTGTAGAAAAAAATAAGCTTTTTAAAGGGATTGAAAGTGACAGCCTTAATCGTATGCTTGTATGCTCAAAAGCTCAGTATAAAAAGTATGAGCGGGGAGAGACGGTGTTTCGCCAGGAGATGGAAGCAAAGGTGATTTATGTTTTATTATCGGGCAGGGTTGCCATTGTCAAGCATTTGCTTTCGGGGCGTAAAAATATGCTGTATGAAGTGGGCTCCGGCGATGTTTTTGGTGAGCATTACTTTTTTTGCGGCAACCGTATTTATAAATATGGCGCGGAGGCTTATACAGATGTTGAGGTGCTTGAAATTCCGTGGCAGTTTTTGTTTGGCTTTTGCAATGAGGCATGTAAGCATCATCAGCAGCTTGTTCAAAACATGCTTGAAATTTTGTCGATGAAGGAGTGGCTGACGATAAAAAAACTGAATATTGTCAGCACGGTATCTTTGACGGAGCGTATTGCCACATGGCTTTTGGATGAAGCTGAAGAACGAGATGTTGTTCGTTTGAAGCTTAACAGGGAGGAATTGGCAGATTATCTCGGCGTTGCAAGACCGTCGCTTTCAAGGGCGCTTATGCGGATGCAGAAGGAAGGTATGATTGAGGCCGGCAAAAATCAGATTAAAATTATTGACAGGGAAAAACTTGAAAATTTTAGCAATTAATTCCATGTGTGTAACTGCGGTTACATACGTGGAATTTTTTTGTTGTATAATAAAGACATCATCAAACAAAAATATTTAATTATTTTGGAGAAAATGTCAATGGTTTTAATATGAAAGGCGACATATTGCCAAGAAGGAGGTCACAAAATGTATTTTAAAACAACAGAAGCACATGAACAGCTCAGAGCCGAAATCAGAGAGTGGGCAGAAAGAGAAATTAAACCGATTGCATTTACATTGGATAAGGAAAATAGATTTCCGAGAGAGCAGATAGCTGACTTTGGGAAAAGAGGCTATTTAGGGCTGCCTTATCCAGAAGAATATGGCGGCATGGGCAAAGATATTTTAAGCTATGCCATTGGGGTTGAAGAATTATCAAGGGTTGACGGCGGTACAGGTGTTATTTTATCAGCACACGTATCTCTCGGTGCTTATCCGATTTTTGCTTACGGTACGGAAGAACAGAAGCAAAAATATCTTGTGCCTTTGGCAAAGGGTGAAAAAATCGGTGCTTTTGGTCTGACAGAGCCGAATGCAGGTTCAGATGCAGGCGGTACAGAGACAACGGCGGAACTTGTGGGTGACCACTATATTTTAAATGGGGAAAAGATTTTTATTACAAATGGCGGTGAAGCGGATATTTATGTTGTTTTTGCCGTGACAACGCCGGATATCGGCACAAGGGGCATCAGTGCTTTTATCGTTGAAAAGGGATGGGACGGTTTTACGTTTGGAGACCATTACGACAAGATGGGTATCCGTTCATCAGCGACAGCCCAGCTTTTGTTTAATAATGTCAAAGTGCCTAAGGAAAATCTTCTCGGCAAAGAGGGACAGGGCTTTAAGATCGCAATGGCAACGCTTGACGGCGGACGTATCGGTATTGCAGCTCAGGCACTTGGTATTGCCCAGGGTGCATATGAGGCGGCGGTTGAGTATGCCAAGGACAGAGAGCAGTTTGGCGCACCGATTGCCCAGCTTCAGGCAATCCAGTTTAAGATTGCGGAAATGGCAACAAAGCTTCGGGCAGCAAGATTTCTTGTGTACAGCGCGGCTGAATTAAAGGAAAATCATGAACCGTACGGCATGGAGTCGGCGATGGCTAAAAAGTATGCATCAGATGTATGTCTTGAAATTGTCAACGATTCACTTCAGATTTTCGGCGGCAACGGTTATCTTAAAGGTATGGAAGTTGAGCGCGCTTACAGAGATGCGAAAATTTGTACAATTTATGAAGGTACAAATGAGATTCAAAATGTTGTTATTGCAGCCCATATTTTAGGCAAGGCGGCAAAATCTTCAGGTGCTCCTGTAAAGGCTAAGAAGAAAGCAGCCGTGACAGGCAGCCGCAAGAAAATGATTTTATCGGACGGTTCAGCCGAGGAAAGAGTGGCACAGCTTGTGGATGCCCTTAAAAATGACGGTTATGACTTTACGGTAGGCATTGATATTGATACGCCGATTATTCAGGCAGAGCGCGTTGTCAGCGCCGGCAAGGGTATCGGAAGTAAAGAAAATATGAAGCTTGTTTATGATTTGGCTGCAGCAGCCGGTGCGGCTGTCGGTTCATCAAGACCTGTGGCAGAGCAGCTTCAATATGTACCGTTAAACCGCTATGTCGGCATGAGCGGACAGAAATTTACGGGAAATCTTTATATTGCCTGCGGCGTTTCAGGTGCCGTACAGCACTTAAAGGGCATTAAAGATGCATCGACAATCGTGGCGATTAACAGTAATGCCAATGCGCCGATTTTTAAGAATGCAGATTACGGTATTGTCGGTGATGTCAATGAGATTCTTCCGTTACTGACGGCAGCACTTGATACCGGAGAGGCTAAAAAACCTGCACCGCCGATGGTAAAGATGAAACGTGCGACTGTAGATGAACCTACACCGGCGCCTGT
>USSL01000291.1 GCA_900557175.1 uncultured Eubacteriales bacterium | reverse complement strand
TGCTTCATGTTAATCATATAGTTCCGCAATAAACGGTTCATTTGCTCAAATTTATCTTTTTTTAATGCCATGAAATTACTCCCAATTTTAATTTTATTGTTAATTATAACAGTTACTTGCGATTTTGCCCATTTCGGCAGACGGAAGGAAAGTGTCAGCGGCACCTTTTTATCGCAGTCAATGTTAAATTTGATTGACCAACGGGACATTGTGCCGTCAGAATGTTCATCAAAGAATGTCTGACTGTTATAGTTTTTCATATCTGTTGTCTGGCGGATATGGAGCGTCGCGCTGCTGATATTTATATCAGCCTTTGATGGGATATATTGACTTATGTAGAGTTTATTTTTGTCTGTAAAATAAATCAGGTCGTTGTAAAGCGTCTGTGCCTGCACCATAGTACCGTGACAGCACCAAAAGTCGTGGGTTTTGCTTCCCCATTTCTTTTTTGAACCTTGTTTCAGAGGAAGAAAATAGGTTGGCATTCCGGTGACTGAATTTTGCTGGGCAAGAAAGCCGTTATAGAGACAGCGTTCAATGTAGTCTGCATATTCAGTATTTCCGGTCCATTTGTAAAGATAATCGGCGGTGCGGACGAGATTATATACGGTACAAAATTCCTGATTATTATTTCCAAGAAAACGTCCCGGCATGTGAGGCATAATCCAAAATTCCCCGGAATTAACACCGCTTGTGGCATAATGGCCTCTGTCGGTCACGGCACATTTATAGAAGGCTTCTGTGCGTTTTTTCCATATTTCATCGCCTGTAACTTCATACATCCGGGCGCAGCCGTGTGCCAGCGGAATACCTGCATTTGAGTGGTCATATGTCAGGGCGTCCCCGCCTTTGTCAAGAATATCAAAAACGTGGTTTTTGCTGTAGCGCAGGGCGAGTGTCATATATTTCTCATCGCCGGTGATACTGTATAAATCAGTCCATACTTCCAGCATACCGCCCTGTTCGCCTTTATAAATTGCGTCAGGGTTTCTTTTGAGCATTTCATCTGTCCAACGCATATACCAGTCTGCAAGACGGCTTACAACGTCGAGTGCGGTTTGATTGCCTGTAAATTTGTAAGTGTCTGTAAGTCCCATGACTGTTTTGTGCATGACATACTGGGGTGACCATACGTATTGGTCTCTTGCAATCATATCAAAATACTTTTCAGGAATAGAGCCAATCCACTGACCGCCGTTTAACTGTTGACAGCGGGCAAGTTCGTTTATAATTTTATCAAGCTTGGCCTTAAGCTCGATATCATTTTCAGATGCACAAAATGCTGCGGCCGCAGAAAGCCAGTGTCCGAGAAAGTGACCTCGCAGATGGCATATCGGTGCTTCCCACCCCCAGTGGAGTTTTGCCAAAGCCGGATCGTCCACAACCTGAAGTCCAGGCATTACAATACCGGCTTCAAGATAGAAATTTTGAAGAAGACATGTCGAATCAAGGCTGAAAAGATAATTTCTGTTTAATAATGCTCTTTCCTGAAAAAGTCCCGGAAGAAGGGAAATATGGTGTCTGTCTGCTTTTTTTAACATGATGTAAAACCTCCGAATTTATGATAATAGATAAGTTTCGGCAACAAAACAAAGTGTTCCGATATGTATATATTTTAAGTCATATATACGTGTTTTCAAGTGGACAAAATCCGAGAAATTATGGACAAAACAGAAATATATATTTCGGGGATGCTGGATTTTTATAAAAATTTCTTGACAGTGGAAGTGTTCATCATATAGAATGTAGGAAATAAAGGGGAGTAGTTAGCATAGCTTCTATGTGATATAATCGTCAGTACGTTGATACTCAACCGGTTATATATGAAATAGCGAGACTTTTATTCTGTTTTTGATGGAATAAAGGTCTTTTTTTATGACATAGAAATTGTTTTATAATTATTCTGTCCTTTTATGTATCGGCGCATAAGCCGTTCTAATTACAGGAGAATCAGATAAAAAAGAAGGAGTGGTTTTAATTGGATTCGATTCCCCAACAGATTTTGTTACAGGTTGTTTTGATTTTGCTTAATGCATTTTTTGCATCGGCGGAGATTGCGGTATTGTCTTTGAATGTGCCGATGCTAAGAAAGCAGGCGGAGAGCGGCGATAAAAAGGCGAAGCTGCTTTTGAAAATGTCGGATGAGCCGTCGGGCTTTTTGTCGACGATACAGGTCGGTATTACGATGGCGGGCTTTTTGGGCAGTGCCTTTGCGGCAGAAAATTTTGCAGGCTATATTGTCGACTGGATTTACTATGATATTGGCTTTACGGCGATAGGTCTGTCGGCATTAAATACAATAGCCGTTATTTTGGTGACAATTATTCTTGCATATTTTACGCTTATATTCGGTGAGCTTGTGCCGAAACGTATTGCTATGCAGAAAGCCAATGAGGTGGCAAGACTTTCGTGCCGTGTGATCAGCGGTATTGCGTTTGTAATGAAGCCGGTGATTGTATTTTTATCATTTTCAACAAATGCAGTGCTTAAGCTTCTTCATATGAAAACGGAGGCTTCCGAAGATGCTGTGACAGAGGATGAAATTCGCCTTATGGTTGATCTCGGTGAAGAAAATGGTATTTTGGATGCGCGGGAAAAAGAGTGGATTCAAAATGTTTTTAAGCTGGATGATATGACTGTTAAAAATATTATGACACACAGCAGTGAGGTTGTGTCTGTTTCTGCCAATGAAAATCTGGAAGATATCGGGCAATTAATTGAGACAAGCGGGTGTTCAAGATTTCCTGTTTATGATAAAAATGAAAATGATGTTGTCGGTATTCTTCATGCAAAGGATTTCTTTATCGGCATGCG
>USSL01000290.1 GCA_900557175.1 uncultured Eubacteriales bacterium | reverse complement strand
TCCATAGACGCGCGGCGTTCATAGAAAGGCGCAGCGTGTCACCAGAAATGATATGACGCCCCATGTGCGTGAAATAATGGCAATAAAATTTCCAATATGTTAAGCCGGCAAACCTTAATTTCCCAGTATTTCCAGTGCTTTTTTATATTTTTGCAGGCGCACCTTTGTCGATTCACTGATATCATCAAGCCGGGAGGTATTGCTGTTGTGTTTTAAGTCGGCAATTTTTACTGTGCGGGCTATCGGATTGTCTTTAAGTTTTTTTATATACTCAAAATAATTTTCGCCGTCCCCGCGGGTTAAAAGCCGCAGGGCGGTCATCACTTCTTCGGGAATACCGTCATTTGCCAAAGTTTCGGCAGTTGTTTTCGTATCTTCCAAAACATCATGTAAAAGAGCCGCAGTCGCGGTCAGCTCGTCGGGCATGGTTTCTGCCAGATGCATCGGATGAAAAATATAAGGCATACCGCTTTTGTCATACTGGTTCATATGGGCTTTGTAGGCAATATTGGCGGCTTTTTTTGTCAGCGGTGTATAAATCAAAAAATCATCTTCTTTCCTGTATTGTAAAATGATGTTGGAGACAAAAGGCTTTTAAATGTCTGATATCGGATTGCTCAGTGCAGCGTGCTTTTGCAATCCTCACATTATTTTAGCATAAAAGTGGCTTCGGAAGATAAAAGAACTGAAGAAATAAAATTCTATTGACATAGGTATTCATATTGTATATAATGCATATATACAATATGAATACACGAGGTGAACCTATGAACATCATTATCAGCAATTCCTGTGGCCAGCCGATATATGAGCAGATTGTATTGCAAATTAAAAATCTTATAATTTCAGGCTCGTTAAAGGAGGGGGACGCCCTTCCGTCAATGAGACTGCTCGCAAAAGAACTTCGTATCAGTGTCATTACGACAAAGCGCGCTTACGAGGAGCTTGAGCGGGAAGGCTTTATTGTTTCCTACACCGGGAAGGGAAGCTATGTGGCCAGTCAGAATATTGAAATGCTTAAAGAGCAAAAATACAGGGAGATAGAGGATTATTTGAGAAAAACATCGGAAACTGCAAAAAGCTGCGATGTTTCTCTTGAAGAACTTACACAAATGCTTCAGATGATTTATAAAGACGAAGTGTAAAAGAATTGGAGTGTATGTTAATGGAAGATATGTTAAAGCTTGAAAATGTATGTAAAAGTTATTCGGCGTTTTCACTGGATCATGTGAGCTTTTGCCTGCCGGCGGGCTGTATTATGGGATTTATCGGAGAAAACGGCGCCGGAAAAAGCACGACGATTAAGTTGATTTTAGATCTAATAAAAAAAGACAGCGGCACAATCACAGTGATGGGACAGGACAGCGGAGCGCTTTCAAGGGATATGAAGGAGCATATCGGTGTTGTACTGGATGAGGCAAATTTTTCTCACGAACTGAATTACAAGGACATTCATAAAATTATGAGGCGGCTTTATAAAACATGGGATGAGAAGAAGTTTATGAAGATGATGCAGGACGCCGGTATTCCGGCGGACAGAAAGTTTAAGGACTATTCCAAAGGTATGAAAATGAAGCTGTCCATTGCGGCGGCTGTTTGCCATGATACGAGGCTTTTAATTATGGATGAGGCGACAAGCGGTCTTGATCCGGTTTCACGCGAGGCGGTTCTTGATTTTCTTTTGGAATTTATACAGGACGAAAATCATGCCGTTTTTATTTCGTCGCACATACTGAGTGACTTGGAAAAAGTGTGCGACTATATTACATTGATTCACAAGGGCAGGCTTGTTTTTTCAGAGGTGAAAGATGAGCTTATAGAAAAATATGGTATTTTAAAATGTGACAGGATACAGCTTGCAGATATTGATACAGCTGCAATTATTGGTGTCCGCGAAAATGCTTTTGGCGCGGAGGCGCTCGTGCTTCGGGAATATATACCGGACGGCTTTATTGTGGATGCAGCGACTCTTGATGAAATTATGCTGTTTTATGTGAAGGAGGGAAAGTAAGATGACAGGTTTAATGCTTTCAGATATTCTCACACTTAAGAAAGCGATACGTCTGTATCTGCTTGTATCTGTTGTCTATATGATTATAGGCATTTCCTCCGGCGGCGGTACAAATATGGTCTCATTTATTGTATTTTTTGGTGTGATGCTTGTGATTGCGTCATTTAGTTATAACGATATGAGTCATTGGGACAGATATGTCAATACGACGCCGATTCGCCGTATTGATGTCGTACTGGCAAAGTATTTGCTGGCATTTTTGACAGTTGCTGCGACCACAGTGATTGGTATGGTGTTTATTATAATCGGGGATAGTATGCACGGAAGGCCTATGGCAGAAGATTTAGCAGCAATGGTTGTTGTCGGTGCCGTTGGACTTGTCTATGTGTCTATAATGCTTCCGCTGCTTTTTAAATTTCCGGTAGAAAAGGCAAGAATGTTTCTTATTGTTCTGTTTTTGCTTCCGTTTGTACTTATTGTACTTTTGCCAAAGGCTATAGATGTGCGAAGCATTGAAGCCTTTTTAGAAAGCCTGAGTGCAGAGTTTATTGTTGGTACAGGTATTGCTGCACTTATTGTTTTGATGTGTATTTCGCTTTTTTTATCAATTTATATTTATAAAAATAAAGAATTCTGATATAATGACCTTTGAGAATGTAGACTATGACGCTGAGAACGGCGTCGGTGCATGAAGGAGGTATAAAAATGAATGAAGCATCAATGTTTAAACTATCCTATGGGTTATTTGTATTGACCGCAAGAGACGGCGATAAGGATAATGGCTGTATTGTAAACACAGTTCAGCAGGTGACA
>USSL01000289.1 GCA_900557175.1 uncultured Eubacteriales bacterium | reverse complement strand
TTGCCTATTTTCAAAATTATACAAACACCTATATGCCGCTGACACAGTTTAAAAAGTATATGATCGAAGCAGTTTCTATCGAGCATATCGTTGAGATTTCTATTTCAACACGGCCGGACTGTATCGGCGAGGCTTACCTTGAATTTCTTGACACACTTTCAAAAGAAACGGGCATTGACATTCATTTTGAACTTGGACTTCAAACAGTCAATTACCATACACTGGATTCTGTCTGCCGCGGTCACGGCCTTGCAGAATTTATTGACAGTGTTCTGAGAATAAAAAAATATCATTTTACAATAGGCGTCCACATGATACTGAATCTTCCGGGCGATACAATAAGAGATGCCTTAGAAGGCGCGCGCGTCCTGTCCGCGCTTCCGATTGATGTTGTCAAGCTTCACTCGCTTTATATTGCAAAAGACTCGAAGATGGCCAGTGATTATGCCGCCGGACAGATCCATATCTGCGACAAAGCAGAATATTTTTGCCGGCTGAAAATATTTTTAGAAAATCTCCGTCCTGATATTGCCGTTGAACGTCTGTTTTCAAGGATTCCCGAAAAGGACAGCCTTTTTTGCAATTGGGGAACAAGCTGGTGGAAGCTTTCAGAAGAATTTGAATCTATAATGACAGCTTCCGGAAGCTGTCAGGGTATTTGCTATAACAATACCAATTATTCAAAATTATAAAAGGAGTACTTATGTCTGATAAAAAGAACACAAAAATTACAAAATTCAGACGTCCGATGAATATCAACGCCGGAATGATTGTATTTTTTATTATATTCATTTATCTTGTAATTACAGTAATTATCGCGGCGACAAGGCCGCAGATTTCCATTACGGAAGTAGAGTCCGGAAGCATTACGGACAACAGTTCATATACCGGTCTTATTTTAAGAGAAGAACAGGTTGTCAATTCACCGGCCGATGGTTACATGAATTATTATATCAATAACGGCGAACGCACAGCAAAGGATGAACGTGTATGCATGATTGATACAGCCGGAACATACAGCGGTGCAGCATCGGGGACAGATGTTACTTTCTCGCCCCAGGATTACAGCGAGATTTCAAGTATTATTTCCCTTTACTCAAATAATTATTCCGGCAGCCGTTTTTCAGATATTTATTCTTTTAAATATAACCTTCAAAATGAGGTTACAGAAATTATAAGCCGCCAGCACATCAACAGCGCCGGATCAGATTCTTCATCCATGACGCAGGTTATCGCACCGGCAAGCGGAATTGTTTCTTATTCTTACGACGGACTTGAAGGACTGACCGCCGATGACGTGACATCAGATATGTTTAATTATACCAGCTATGAAAAAAAACAGCTGACTTCCAGTGAACGTATTGATGCCGGCTCACCGGCTTTCCGGCTGACAACAAACAACATATGGTCTGTTGTCATTAAGCTTTCTCCGGAACAGGCCGCTGCTTTAAGTCAGACGCTGGAAGAAAATAATACAAATGTCAAAGTACGTTTTGTCAAGGATGATATTTCAACATGGGCTACCGGCCGCGTTTTCAGTTCCGGTGACAATATGTATGCCGAGCTTACAATGACACGGTATATGATCCGCTATGTTTCTGACCGCTATATTGATATTGAACTGACAACAAGCCAGGCTGAAGGACTTAAAATTCCATCCTCTGCTGTTATCGAAAAAGATTTTTATAAAATTCCTGTAGAATATCTTGTTACCGATGATGCGTCAAACGAACAGGGTTTTTACAAAACAACTTATACAGACGGCGGCAGCGCCCAGACCGAATTTGTCAAGCCGACAATCTATAAACAAGATGATGCATTTTGCTACGTGGACTTAAGCGAATTTAGTCTCGGAGATTATATTGGCAAAGGAACTTCCCCGAAAGAGCAGTACCGCATCGGTGCAACTGAAAGCTTAAGCGGTGTTTATAACATCAATCAGGGCTATGCCGTATTCCGCCTTATTGATGTTCTTTATAAAAATGATGACTACTACATTGTTGATACCGGAACTGCCTATGGCATTGCCCTTTATGACCATATCGTCCTTAATGCATCGGCAGTCACCGAGGATGAAATCATTTATTAGGAGATAAGTTTATGATTAAAGAAAATATGACTCAGATTCAGAAACAAATTAGCGATGTCTGTCATCGCTGCGGGCGCTCGCCCGAAGACGTCACCTTAATTGCTATCAGCAAGACAAAGCCGGCCGAAGCTATTCTTGAAGCGATTGAAGGCGGGCAGAAAGACTTTGGTGAAAATAAGGTTCAGGAATTATGTGATAAAATTGATGTCATTCCGAACAATGTCCGCTGGCATCTGATCGGGCATCTGCAGACAAACAAAGTGAAATATATTGTCGGCAAAACCTTCCTTATCCATTCCGTGGATTCTTTGCGTCTTGCGCAGAAAATACAGGAGGAAGCCGCAAAAAAACAGGCAGATGTTGATATACTGATTCAGGTCAATGTAGCCAATGAGGCAACAAAATTCGGACTGACCGTTGAGGAAGCCCCAAAAGTTATTGAAGAAATCGCCAAATTTCCAAATGTGCACATTAAAGGACTGATGACAATTGCACCTTTTTCAGAGACCGGCGAGCAAAACAGACAATTTTTTCGCAAATTAAAACAATTATCTGTTGACATAAATGACAAAAACATTGATAATGTTAGTATGAGCGTCTTATCCATGGGCATGTCACACGATTTCGAGACTGCCATCGAGGAAGGTGCAACTTATGTGCGCGTAGGCACAAGTATTTTTGGTGAAAGATATTATAACATTTAGAGGAGAGAGTAGTAATGGCAAAGATTTTAAATA
>USSL01000288.1 GCA_900557175.1 uncultured Eubacteriales bacterium | reverse complement strand
AGCTTTAAAGCGCCCGCCGCCGCATTGGACTGCGTCATATTGCCGATACCAAAAGATGCGCCGACTGTAAATATAGAAAAAGCGGCTGCCATCAGACGTCCCGGGCAGCCGCCGATGCCGTCGGCCATCACATACATCGGGCCGCCGCTCATCTCATTGTTTTTATTTTTTCTTCTGTACATTATTGCAAGAAGGCTCTCCGTAAATATTGAAGAAAGCCCCAAAAGCGCCGAAATATTCATCCACACAAGCGCGCCGGGACCGCCAAGCACCATTGCCGAGGCAACGCCTGCAATATTTCCTGTGCCGATACAGGCCGCAAGCGATGTCATCAATGACTGAAAGGCTGAAATATCGCCCGCCGCCTTATCTTTGCCGTCCTTATTTAAAGCCGCTGAATGTATTAAAAGCCTGACGGCATAAAAAACCTTTCTTAAAGGCAGCCATTTTAAACGGCACATCAGAAAAAATCCTGTTCCCATAAAAAGCAAAAGCGTCGCCGGTCCCCATAAAACAGCATTGACCGCATTAAAAAACTCAAGCACCATCTGTCCCCTGTCTTTTTTTAATAATATACGACCGCAAAAGCTGTTTTATGACGAGGATTTCTAAGCGGCCTCCTCTGACACATTTTCAGGAAGCCGTGTAAGTACAGTCTTTTTAATATAATAATATACGCTGACAAGCAATATATCCGCCGCAAGCCATGCTGTCGGACTGGCAAGCGTCGCACCCAAAAAGCCAAGCGGGCCGACAAGTGTAAACGCCACCGTACTTCGTCCAACAAGTTCAAAAAGTCCGGCAGTCATCGGCAGCAGCCCGTAACCCATACCCTGAATGGAATTTCTGAAAACAAACAAAATACCAAGCAGCGGGTAAGCCAAAGAAGTAACCTTTAAAAACAGCTGGATATCTGCCATAATGGCAGCCTCCGATGCATCAATAAACAGCAGGGCAATATATTTGCCAAATAACCAAAGAATCATACAATCAAATATCGCAAAGCCGATTGCTAAAAGATTTGCCGTTTTAATTCCCTTTCGTATCCGGCTGTATTTTTGTGCACCCATGTTCTGACTGCAATACGTTGCCATCGCTATACCGATTGTCTCAAGCGTACTGCAAAAAATCAGATGAATTTTATTGGCAGATGTCATTGCCGCAACAGCATTTGCGCCAAGACCATTGACCGCAACCTGCATAATAATACCGCCGATGGCTGTAATTGAAAACTGCAGCGCCATCGGAAGTCCGACTGAAAGCAGGCGCTTCATACGTTCAAAATCTCTCGTCCATTCACTCTTTTGAAATTTCAGCACATCATAGCGCTTAAACATATAAATAAAACAGGCAATGCCTGAAACGCCCTGCGAAATCACAGTCGCAATACCAACACCGGCGACACCCATATGAAATACAATCACAAATAAAAGGTCAAGAATAATATTCATGGCCGATGAAGCAAAAAGCACATACAGCGGCGTTTTACTGTCGCCGATGGCACGGAGAATTGCCGAGGCCGCATTATAAAGCATTGTCACACTCATACCGGCAAACATAATCTGTGTATATGTACAGGCATCTCCGATAATTTCTGACGGCGTATTCATAAGCTCTAAAATCGGTCTTGAAAAAATCACCGTCAGCGGTGTTAAAATAACGGCAATGGCCGCCGCGAGATAAAGCGCATTGGCAATATAGCGGCGCATCAGCGAATAGTCCTTTGCGCCGAAGCTCTGCCCGAACATAATGGCAAAGCCACTGCATACACCTGTGGCAAAACCGATAATAAGAAAGTTTAACGAGCCTGTCGCGCCGACGCCTGCCAGCGCATGAACGCCGACAAACTTTCCGACAACAATGGCGTCAACCATACTATAAAACTGCTGGAAAATACTTCCAAGCATTAATGGAATAAAAAATTTAACAATCAACTTCAACGGGCTTCCCGATGTCATATCATGTGTCATGCATATCTCCCTCTCTTTTTTCTTTTTGGTCTGAATATCGTTTTCCGGCCGATAAAGCCGATAATCCGCACGAAAATAATACCGGCGAAAATACCGATGCTATCAATCAGTACATCCTTTAACTGGCCGCTTCTTCCGGCAACAAATGTCTGATGATACTCATCAAGGCCCGCAAAGACGACACAAAAGCCGCCGGCTACAAGCATCAGAAGCAAGCCGTGAAGGCCGTATACGTAAAGCGGCAGAGAAACTGCCATCGCCAGCAGGGCATACTCTGTCATATGCGCCATTTTTCGCACAAGTGTATGAATTTTGTCAGCATAGTGGCTGATTGTTTCCTGCGGCCAGTCAAATTCACCGACCGTATCAACAACCTCGACAATTTTTTCACTGACTTTATAGCTTAAGGCTGCAGAATCAACGCCCTGTTCAGCCGAAAAGCCAAAAATCATATACATTATCAATATTGCGGGCAAAAACGAAAGTGGTTTTAATAAATGCCTCATTTGTATCCTCCAAAATCCGAATAAATATGTGCGTCAATGTGTCTCATTAAAATACCAGTCGCTGCCTGTCACACAGTCCAAAACAGAACTTCCGGACATATTTTTCGCTGCAATGCCGCCGACAGAAACGCCTGACGGTGCATAAAGCTTTACGCGCACAGCCGCCCCGTTATCATCACCATTTTCACTGGCCCGGCAGCTATTTAAAAATCCGCCGTTGATACCGCAGATACCGCCGATCACACCACCGTCACAAGTTATATAGCATTTGACAGGCACCGATTTTTCTATAGACGCACCGGCGTGGTTAATACCTGCAATGCCGCCGATTGTACTATTGCCACCGGCCGCATATA
>USSL01000287.1 GCA_900557175.1 uncultured Eubacteriales bacterium | reverse complement strand
AGAGAAGTGCATGAACAATTAAAGGCTTATAAGATTACTTATAAGCCTTTAAGGGAAATCAAAAAAAATTGAATACAGGATGTTTATATTCATAAGTTTTGCTAATAAATGTTGATGCTGTACTTATGAAAAAAATTTTTTTTTAACAATCAATCATTTAAAAACAGAACAAAAACAAAAAATTCTGTTTAATCTTTGACAAATGACGGCCAAACTTAACGGATTTCAGTCATGCCGCCCATATAAGGACGCAGTGCCTCAGGAATACGTACACTGCCGTCAGCCTGAAGGTTATTTTCAAGGAAAGCGATGAGCATACGCGGCGGTGCCACAACAGTATTATTTAATGTATGGGCAAAGTATTTGCCTTTTTCACCGACAATACGGATTTTAAGACGTCTTGCCTGTGCATCACCTAAGTTTGAACAGCTGCCGACTTCAAAGTACTTCTTCTGTCTTGGAGACCATGCCTCAACGTCAATTGACTTCACTTTTAAGTCTGCAAGGTCACCTGAACAGCATTCAAGTGTGCGGACAGGAATATCAAGACTTCTGAATAAGTCAACTGTATTTTGCCATAACTTATCAAACCACATCATGCTGTCTTCAGGCTCGCAGACAACGATCATCTCCTGCTTTTCAAACTGATGGATACGGTAAACGCCTCGCTCCTCAATGCCGTGAGCGCCTTTTTCCTTACGGAAGCAAGGAGAATAGCTTGTCAGTGTATACGGAAGCTTTTCAGACGGAATAATGGTGTCAATAAATTTACCGATCATGGAATGTTCGCTTGTACCAATCAGATATAAATCTTCACCTTCGATTTTGTACATCATGGCGTCCATTTCCTCAAAGCTCATGACACCTGTCACAACATCGCTGCGGATCATGAACGGAGGTACACAGTAAGTAAAGCCTCTGTTAATCATAAAATCTCTCGCGTAAGAGATGACTGCAGAATGGAGTCTTGCGATATCGCCCATCAGATAATAAAAACCGTTGCCGGCAACTTTTCTTGCGCTGTCAAGGTCAAGACCGTCAAAGCTTTCCATAATCTGTGCGTGATACGGAATTTCAAAATCAGGAACAACAGGTTCGCCGTACTTTTGTACTTCAACATTTTCGCTGTCATCTTTTCCGATAGGTACAGATGGATCAATAATATTCGGAATAGACATCATAATCTGTTTGATTTTTGCTTCAACGTCTTTTTCTTCAGCGCTTAATGTATCGATACGTCCTGCACTTGCGGCAACCTGGGATTTTACAGCTTCAGCTTCTTCCTTTTTGCCCTGAGCCATCAGACCGCCAATCTGCTTTGAGAGTTTATTTCTCTCGGCACGCAAAACTTCAACTTCCTGTTTGATTTCGCGGTTTCTTTGATCAAGCTCAATAACTTCATCAACGAGTGGAAGCTTTTTGTCCTGAAACTTATTTTTTATGTTTTGTTTTACAATTTCAGGGTTTTCTCTTAAAAATTTAATATCTAACATGGGTTTCCTCCTAAAAAAAGCCTTTCAACCCTGTAAAAACAGGGTTGAAAAGCAATAAATTGTTTTGTCTGCTGTTTTTATTCTAACGTAAAAGCATCGATATTGCAAGAAGAAAATGTTATTTAAAGGTGATTATCCGACAACTTTACCGTGCAATTGTAAAGAAAATAATGACGGCTGCGCCGAGGATAATCCGATACCATCCAAATACTTTAAAATCATGCTTTTTAATATAGTCCATCAAAAATTTAATGACAAAAATTGAAACAACAAAGGCGACAAGCATACCGACGGCAAGAATGGCCGCCTCACTTCCTGTAAAAGCAAAGCCGAATTTTACAAGCTTTAAAAGACTTGCACCAAACATTACAGGAATTGCAAGAAAGAATGTAAATTCTGCGGCAACGGTTCTTGAAACACCTAAAAGAAGGGCGCCGACAATGGTTGCACCTGAGCGGGATGTTCCCGGAAATATAGCGGCAATCAGCTGAAATACGCCGATAAAAAAGGCAAAAGAATAAGTTAAATCGGCAAGCCGCGTGACCTTTGCCTGCTTTTTTTTGTTCCTTGATTCGATTAAGATAAAGGCAACACCAAAAATAATCAGTGCGGCTGCAACAACCTCATATCTGTAAAGGAGCGCTTCAATTTCATCATCAAATAAAAGACCGATCACTGCCGCAGGGATGCAGGCTATTAATATTTTAAACCACAGAATGAAAATATCCTTTTTAACATAAGACAGTACCCCGGTTTTTTTCAGCGGTTCTTTATTATTCTTTCGCCCGAACGGAAAAATATCCTTCCAAAAGAGAATAACGACGGCCATAATGGCACCGAGCTGTATAACAACTTCAAACATGCTGTAAAATTCTTCTGAAACGTTAAAGGATATAAGTTCGTTGAGAAGAATCATATGTCCGGTGCTGCTGACAGGAAGCCATTCTGTAATACCTTCGACAAGTCCGAAAAGTGCTGCAATAAGAAGCTGCATAAAATCCATAAATAACCTCCCTATTGCATGACTTCGTAGTCAAGACAGCTGCGTTCGCACACAAATGGGCGGATGTATGTATTGGCTACATGAAGATGGTCAGGGTGGTTTGCATAGACACGGATATCCTCCGCTTTTCCAAGTGTGCTCACAAGTGCCATATCATGAGTTGACGACGGTATCGGTGCAGTGACAAAATCAAGCGATAAAAGGCCGGGTACCTTGCCGACAAGACTTTTTAAATTTGTGCACATTGCGGCCTTTAATGCCGCCTTATCTTCTTCTTTAATTTCAGGTTTAAATTTCCACATAACAATATGATGTACCATTGTATTTTTCTCCTTTGCTTTTGTTT
>USSL01000286.1 GCA_900557175.1 uncultured Eubacteriales bacterium | reverse complement strand
ATATTCCATATGCATCTGGTCGCATCCCTCGCGGAGCTTTTTTGTGACATAGGAAACAATTTCCTATGTCACAAAAAAAGTCAGCACAAACAAAGTGCACACGCACTTTATCTGTCTGACTCTCCAATCTCCGTCAACAATATGTTCTTATTTCTTATAGTCTATCACATATTTTTATTTTTAACAAGACTAAAATTGTCAAAAGAAATCAAAATTTAAGGCGGCAGGGCAAAGCCCTGCCGTCTGCTTATTCAACACTTTTCAGCGATTCAATCATATCTATCTTTTTAAGCTTCCAGTGAGTGACGATATTGACAATCATCGAAAATGCAAATGTCAGTAATATACTATAGATATAACTCTTAAAATAGATATTCCGTCCGAACATCATCATATCAATTTCCGCAGTCAGAATAACATAGCGGTGGAGAATGATACCGAGGAAAATACCAAAAATCGATCCAAAAAATGTCAGCAATACATTTTCACGGAAAACATACTTGGATACTTCCAAATCATAAAAACCTAAAACCTTCAGCGTTGCCAGCTCACGCCGTCTTTCACTGATATTGATATTATTAAGATTGTACAAAACAACAAAAGCTAAAAGTCCCGCTGAAATAATAATCACATAAATAATGACATCCATGCTTCCTATCATTTCCCGGATTCTGTCTGATGTCGAACGTATAAATGTCACGCCCGAAACATTGTCTTTTTCAAGATAACGTCCCGAAAAATCTTCTTCAAACGCTTCGCTGTCCGTCTTGTTTTTCATGAATATTTCCGTGTAGTCGGCCGCCTCACCATAAACACGCTCATAAAGTGCCGGGCTTAAATAAATATAGTGGAAGAAATAGTTTTCCACGATATGCGATATCTTCACCGGAACATAGTGCATATCACCGGTATCAATATAAACACTATCACCTTCAGCCACATCTAAAAGCTTTGCCAGCTTTTCCGAAATAATAGCGCCTTCATCATCCAGCGTATATGCCTCATGGCTTCTTCTGTCTCTTAAGTTAATAAATTCCGATGTCCGTGAAAGCTCTGACGGCACAAATAAATATGTGCTTCTCGCGCCCATCCCTTTATGATCAACACTGACATCCACTGTTTCCTCATGGGCAAACATCACTGTTTCTACATTATCCTCAGCCTTAATTTCATCGTAAAGCTTTTGGCGTTCTTCTTGTGTCGAATCCTCTGACAGCGTAATATTGCCGTCGTAAATCCGTATTTCATTAAACTGCTTATCGCCAATCGTCATAATGGAATCTTCAACGCCAAAGCCGACAAGAAGCAGGCCCATGCATCCTCCGATACCGATAACTGTCATAAAGAAACGTTTTTTATAGCGGAAAAGATTTCTCACGGTCGATTTATTTGAAAAACTCAGGTGACGCCATATAAAAGGCATCCTCTCAAGCAGCACGCGCTTCCCGGCCTTTGGTGCCTCCGGACGCATCAGCTGTGCAGGTACTGCCCGAAGCTCTTTGTAGCATGCCACAACCACAGCTAAAATTGTACTTGCCACTGCCGCCAAAATTGATGTCACTGTATATCCAAAATGCAGCGGCGTCACAAATTCTGTCAGTGAAACATAAACGATGCCATAAGCATTCATGATGACATATGGCAAAAACTTCTGCCCTAAAATGGCGCCAAAAATACCGCCGATCATCGTCGCAGCAAAGGCATAAAGAATATATTTTGCGGCAATACTTGCTTTACCATAACCGAGCGCCTTTAATGTGCCGATCTGCGTCCGCTCCTCCTCAACCATTCGCGTCATCGTTGTCAGGCTGACAAGTGCTGCCACAAGGAAAAAGATGACCGGAAAAACTTCCCCGATTGCGCCGATGCGCTCTGCATCCTGAGCATATTCCACGCATGTCTGTATGTATTCTCTGTCAAGCACATACCACTCCGGCTTCTTGAGTGACGCAATTTCTTCCTTTGCATCTGCTATCTGACGTTCACCTTCCTCAATATCCGGCATATTTTCCTTTTCAGCCTTCTCATATTCTTCTTTAGCATCTTCAAGCTTTGTGCGGTTTGCTTCAATTTCCTCTTTAGCCTCATCAATGGCTGTCCGACCATCATTAAGCAATGTTTTTGCCTCAGAAAGCTGTCTTGCACCTTCATCCGCCTCAGACTGTCCCGCCTCAAGCGTCTTCCTTGCACCTTCAAGCTGTTCATAAGCCGCTGCGATTTCCGCGCGTCCGGCCTCAATTTGCTGACGTCCCGCCTCAAGCGCCTGCCATCCGGCCTCAATTTCTTTCTTATGTCCGTCAATATCTGCTGCTTCTATCTGTGCATCGAGCGTTTTCTGCGCCTCATCAAGTGCTTCAAGACCAGCTTGGGCTTCGGACAGACCGGCTTCTATTTCTTCCGATGACGGAAGAAGCGCAAGCGCATCCTTAATTTCGCTCTCCTTTTGGGCAAAGGCATTTTCAGCTGCCGCAAGACTTTCAACAGCGCTGTCATACTTAAGCTTTAATGCATCATACTGTGCCTGAAGCTCTGCTTTGGCTGCCTCATCGGTTTCCGCATCAATTGCCGCCTGCAATACATCAAGCTGATTTTTCATTGCATCAATTGCCGCCTGAAGCTGAGGCTTCTGCGCCTCAAAGGCCGCTTTTTGTTCTGCTAAATCCGCCGCAGCACGTTCAAGCGTGTTTCGCGTTTCTTTTGCAGTATTAAGCTGCTCTATGGCACCTTGAGTCTGGGTCCTTTTTGTGTCAATTTCCGTCTGTGCCTGTGAAAATACCGCCTCCGCCTCCGAAAGAGCCGTCTGTGCCTCCGAAAGCTGCTTTTCTTTTTCATTGAATGCTGTCTGTG
>USSL01000285.1 GCA_900557175.1 uncultured Eubacteriales bacterium | reverse complement strand
CCTTTTAATCCGAAAAAATTCTTTTTTACAGGTGAAAAGGTGATTGAAGTTGCCACAAGCCGTTTTGTGACATTGGATGAGATTGCTGTCGGCTGTGCCGGCGGCATTGCAGGCAATTATTTAAACGGTACAGGTTTTTATTCAAGTCCGACATCGCCGCCGCCTTTAATGGCCGGTTTTGCCGAGGTTGAAGTTGATTTGGAAACAGGAAAGTATGAACTTCTGGATTATGTGGCTGTTGTTGACTGCGGTACAGTTATCAATGCAAATCTTGCGAAGGTACAGACGGAGGGCGGTATTGCCCAGGGTATCGGTCTTGCAATGTACGAGGATGTCTGCTACAGTGATAAGGGAAAGATGATGACGGATTCCTTCATGCAGTATAAAATTCCGTCCCGCGTCGATTTTTCAAAAATCCGCGTGGACTTTGAATCAAGCTACGAGCCGTCAGGCCCTTACGGTGCAAAATCAATCGGTGAGATTGTTGTCAATACACCGGCACCGGCAATTGCCGATGCAATAAGAAATGCAGCCGGCATTAATATGCGAAGTCTTCCAATAACACCGGAAAAAGTTTTCAGAGCGCTTCAGGAAAAAAATAATAAAATGTAACCGTTGTTACATAAATGCGCGTTTTCATGTGATACTATAAACAAGGATGAAGAAATCATCCGGGTTATTGTATAAAAATTATTTTAAATAAAGGAGACTGATATTATGAAAAAGTATGAATGTGAACCATGTGGCTATATTTATGATCCTGAGGTAGGCGATCCGGATAACGGTATTGCAGCAGGTACTGCTTTTGAAGATCTTCCAGAAGATTGGGTATGTCCGATTTGCGGTATGGGTAAGGAAGAATTCAGAGAATTATAATTCAGATGAATTTTCGGTATGACAAGTGTGTACTTTTTAAGAACATGAGTGAAGATGATATTCACCGGTGCCTGAGCTGCTCAGGCGCCGGTATTCACTATTACGGCAAGGATAGCCGTATTTTCGATGTTCTTGATGTGCCGTCAATGCTTTATGTGTTAGTGAGCGGCGCTGTCCTCATTGGTCGTGACCATTATTCAGGGCGCCGCTCGGTACTCTATGAGATACGGCCTTATGAGATTTTCGGTGTCAGTCAGTTGTTTGGTGAAGATGGCGCTTATGACTGTTATGCTGTTGCCACTGAAAAGGCAAGTGTTCTTGCAATACCAAAGCATTTTTTATATCAGACATGCAGTAAAGGCTGCGCGCACCATACCCGGTTTATTTATAATATTCTCAGTATTCTCGCGACAAGAAACCATGTTCTTACAAAAAAAATAACATTGCTCTCGTCGGGCAGCCTTAAAAAACGCATCAGCGCTTATCTGCTTGACAGCTGTGATGCCTCAGGCGTCGTACATTTGGCGATGAACAGAGAGCAGCTTGCGGATTACTTAAATACAGAGCGTCCATCACTTTCAAGAGAGCTGATGAAGATGCAGCGTGACGGTCTTGTCACAGCGGGAAGAAAAGAAATTATTATTGATAATATGGATGAACTTAATCGTATACTGGACGAATAAGCGGAGTTTATTTTCAAAAAGAAAATAGGCTTCGCTTTTTTGTGACATAGGAATTTTTCAGACGTCTGGTATTATAAAAAACACACGATGTCATTTTGGGGATGAAAAAAAATTGTATATATGATAAGATAATCTTATGAGATTGCAAAAGGGAGGGGTTGTTTGAAAAGTTTTGATATATCGGTTTTAGACAGCTTAGAACCGGGAGATGTTGTTTCGGTGACCGGGTGCGGCGGGAAGACGACACTCATCGAATATATGGCTTCTGTATTGTCGGAAAAGTACCGTGTCGGTATTGGGACAACAGTGAATATCGCCTTTCCGCCAAAGGGCAGTTATGACAGAATGTATATCGGGCGGTGTGACGAAGAAATTAAAATGCCGGGCATTTATTATTTTGCGGATGAAATCAGAGAGCCTTTCGGGAAATCTGATGTAAGAAAGCTTCACGGCTTATCGGAAAATTTAAAGCATCAGGCGCTTTTAAAGACGGATATATTGCTTATAGAAGCTGATGGCTCTGCCGGACGTCCGGTGAAGGTGTGGCGCGCCGATGAGCCGGTCATTGTGCCGGAGACAACAGTGACAATCGGCGTCTGTGCGCCGGATTGTATCGGGAAACCGGCCAACGGGACGACCGTGCACAGGCTGGCGGTTTATGAGGCAAAGCATGGGCATGTAACGACGGTGACGGAGGAGATGTTTTTGCGTATGAGCGTATCGCCGGACGGAATGTTTGCCCATGCGCGGGGTGAGACGTTTTTATGGAAAAATCAGGCGGATATTGCGGCAATCGTGCTCGCTTCCGGTTTTTCGCGCCGGATGGGGGCAAATAAGCTTTTACTTAATATGGATGATATGCCGATGATTGCCCATGTGTTTGAGGCTGTCGCCGCTTCTGATTTTTCAGAAAAATATGTAGTCACAAATCAGGAGGAAGTATCGGCGCTTGCCAGAGACAGACATTTTCATATTATCAGAAACAGCAGGGCCGATGAAGGACAAAGCACTTCGGTTGTGTGCGGCACTTGTGAGGCGATGGCAAAAAATCCTGAAGGCCTTATGTTTTTTATGGGTGATATGCCGTTTATAGAGCCGGGAATGATCAGAAAACTGAAAACCGCCTTTGCAGCTTGCGGCGGACAAAAGATTATTGTGCCGGAGTATCCGGATAAAAACGGCGGCTTCCGGCGGGGAAATCCGGTCATATTTCCGGCAAAATATGCAGGGGCGCTTGCAGCACTGAAAGGCGATATCGGCGGCCGTGCCGTCATCAGCGCCAATGAAAAGGATG
>USSL01000284.1 GCA_900557175.1 uncultured Eubacteriales bacterium | reverse complement strand
AAGAATAATCTGTCCGTCGCTTTTTTTAACTTCCTCAAGAACAGCTTTAAGGCGTTCCTCAAACTCGCCGCGATACTTGGCACCGGCAACTAAAGCGCCCATATCCAGTGAAATAATCTGCTTATCACGCAGCCCTTCCGGCACATCGCCTCTGACAATACGCTGTGCAAGACCTTCGATCACTGCCGTCTTACCGACACCCGGCTCACCAATTAAAACCGGATTGTTTTTTGTCTTTCGTGAAAGAATACGGACAATATTACGAATCTCGCTGTCACGGCCAATGACCGGATCAAGCTTTTGACTGCGCGCCTTTTCTACAAGATTCTCACCATACTTTTTAAGACTGTCATAGGTTGCCTCCGGGTTATCGCTTGTCACCCTCTGATTGCCTCTGACACTTAAAAGCGCCTTTAAAAAACCGTCTCTCGTAATTGCAAAATTTTTAAATAGTTCCTTAATCTCCTTATTCGGCTTTGCGATAAGTGCAAGGAAAAGATGCTCAACAGAAATATATTCATCATCCATCTGCTGTGCCTCTGTCTCAGCCTGCATCAGCGCCTGATTCAGGGCGGCGCTTAAGTAAACCTGCACCTGTCCCGAAACCTTCACACGCTTTGCCACAAGCTTCTCAGCCTGATAAATAAAGCCTTCGCTGTTAATCTCCATCTTTCCGACAAGCTTCGCAATAAGACTGTCCTCCATCGTCAAAAGACTATATAATAAATGTTCCTGGTCAATTTCCTGATTGCCGTACTCATAGGCTATCTTCTGACAATTCTGTACAGCTTCAACTGACTTCTGAGTAAACTTATTAAAATCCATAACTCTGCCTCCAATCTATTTTTATTTTCTGCGGCATCAATACATTTATACTCTGCCGCCTTATGTTACATTTGTTATACTTGTAATATAACAGCGTTTTCCGTAAATGTCAATATATTTTTTTAAGATTTTTTAAAAGGCATAACCGACGGTGCGATTATGCCTTTTATCATATCATTTGTGAACGGCTTTACACCGCCTCTGTTTTTTCAAACTGGCTATTATACAGATTTGCATAAAATCCATTCTTTGCAAGCAGCTGCTGGTGGTTGCCCTGCTCGATAATATCGCCATCCTTCATGACAAGAATTAAGTCGGCGTCTCTGATTGTCGACAGACGGTGGGCAATGACAAAGCTCGTTCTGCCCTCCATCAGATGATCCATTGCCTTTTGGATGCGTTCCTCTGTTCTCGTATCGACAGACGATGTTGCCTCGTCAAGAATCAGAAGCTTATTATCCGCAAGAATTGCTCTGGCAATTGTCAGAAGCTGCTTCTGCCCCTGGGAAATATTGCTTGTTTCCTCATTGAGCACCATCTGATAGCCGCCCGGCTGGGACATAATGAAATGGTGGGCATGCGCTGCCTTTGCCGCCGCAATCACTTCCTCGTCCGTTGCATCAAGCCGTCCGTAACGGATATTTTCCATAATTGTGCCGTGGAACAGCCATGTATCCTGAAGCACCATACCGAAAAGTTCACGGAGTTCGCTTCGGTTAAAGTCCTTGACATTGTGGCCGTCAATTAAAATTTCACCGGAACTTACATCATAAAACCGCATTAAAAGCTTTACCATCGTTGTTTTTCCGGCGCCGGTCGGGCCGACTATGGCAACCTTCTGGCCTTTTTTCACTTCACATGAAAAATCATGGATAATGATTTTATCTTCATCGTAACCGAAGGATACGTGATTCATCTGAACACCACCGTCTACTGAAGAAATATCTACAGGATTTTCGACAGTCTGATCTTCCTCCGGCGCATTGATAAAATCAAATACACGCTCGGATGCGGCCGCCGATGACTGAAGCATATTTGTCACCTGGGCAATCTGCTGCACCGGCTGGGTAAACTGTCGGATATACTGGAAGAAGGACTGGATATCGCCGACTTGGATACTGCCGTTAATAACAAGCACACCGCCAAGCAGCGCCACAACAACATAGCCCACATTGCCGACAAACTGCATAATCGGCATCATCATGCCTGAGAAAAACTGGGAGCGCCATCCCGATGTATAGAGCTTCTCATTTGTCTCCTCAAAAGCCTTCACAACATCTTCTTCCTTATTAAACGCCTGCACAACATTGTGGCCGCCGTAAATTTCCTCAACCTGTCCATTGACCTCACCGAGGTATCTCTGCTGGTCCTGGAAATATTTCTGCGAATGCTTCATGACAAAACCGATAATCATCATAGATACTGGAAGAATCAAAAGCGCCGCAAGTGTCATCCACACATTGATGCTGAGCATCATCGCAAAGACGCCAATCAATGTCGTCACTGACGTAATTAACTGGGTGATACTCTGATTAAGCCCCATCTGAAGCGTATCGACATCATTTGTGATTCTTGAAAGAATCTCACCGTGTGTTCTGCTCTCAAAATACTTGACAGGCAGACGGTTTATTTTCTTAGAAATATCTTTTCTTAAATTGTAAACAGCATCATTTGAAACGCCGGTCATAATAAAGCCCTGAATTGCGCCAAACACGGAGCTGCACGCATAAATAAACAAAAGTCCGAGTAAAATGCCTGCAATTTTTCCAAAATCAATACCGCCGGTACCGGAAATCTTTGCTGTCAGTCCGTTAAATATTTCTGTTGTCGCATTACCCAAAATTTTCGGTCCGACAATGTTAAAAATCGTACTGCCAATCGCAAATATAAACATCAAAAGCAGTCTGAATTTATACCGGCTCATATAAGCGACAAGCTGCTTCATCGCTTTGCCGAAATTTTCTGCCTTTTCGCCGCCCATATGGCCGCCGTGGCCCATAGGCCCTCTCTTTACTGTCTTATTATTCATGA
>USSL01000283.1 GCA_900557175.1 uncultured Eubacteriales bacterium | reverse complement strand
GAAAAATCAGATGGGCCTTGAAGCTGTCAGAGAGGCGCTTTGCGGAAAAACGACCGTGCTTGCGGGGCCGTCGGGCGTTGGCAAGTCGTCGCTGATGAATTATCTTTATCCTGAGGCTCAGATGGAGACAGGGACAGTCAGTGAGAAAATCAAGCGCGGCCGCCATACAACAAGACATTCTGAGATTTTTTATATCGGTGATCATTCGTATCTCGTTGATACGCCGGGTTTTACATCGCTTTATATTCAAAATATGGAGAAAGATGAACTTAAGAACTATTTTTTGGAGTTTGAGCCTTATGAGGGCGGATGCCGCTTTCACGGCTGCGCGCATGTCCATGAGCCGGACTGTAAAATCAAGGCCGCACTTGCGGACGGAAAAATCAGCAGCCACAGATATGAAAGCTATGTGCAGCTTTATGAAGAATTGAAAGAACAAAGGAGATATTAAGATGTTAAAACTATCCCCATCTATTTTATCGGCAGATTTTGCCGCACTTGGCAATGAAATTAAAGAAATTGATGCAGCCGGTGCACAGTATGTTCACATTGATGTGATGGACGGCAACTTTGTCCCGAATATTTCATTCGGGGTGCCTGTGATTGAGTGCATCCGCCCATATACGGATAAGATTTTTGATGTGCATCTGATGGTTCATGAACCGGATTATTTGCTGGAAAGCTTAAAGGCAGCCGGTGCGGATATTGTGACAGTCCACGTTGAGGCATGCACTCATATCCACAGAACAATCCAGCATATTAAGTCACTTGGCATGAGAGCCGGTATTGTCTTAAATCCTGCGACGCCGCTTGAGACACTGGAATATATTTTGGATGATTTGGATATGGTACTTTTAATGTCGGTCAATCCGGGATTTGGCGGTCAGAGCTATATTCCGGCAGTGACAAAAAAGATTTCCGACCTGCGTAAAATGATTGATGCGCGCCAGCTTAAGACGGAAATCGAGGTTGACGGCGGTGTATCTTTAAAAAATGCCGACGAGGTCATTCAGGCCGGCGCCGATGTTTTAGTTGCCGGTTCGGCCGTATTTAAAGGAAACCGGACAGAAAATGTCAGACGTTTTCTTGAAATATTTGAAAAATACGGAGCGTAATATGCAAATTTTGATTGTAACCGGGGGCAATATCGACTGCGATTTTGCTCTCGATTTTTTAAAAGAGAAAAAATATGATGAAATCATTGCCGTAGATGGGGCACTTGCCTTTTTTGAAAAAGAAGAAGTTAAGGCTCGCGCTTTAAGGCCGACACATATTGTCGGTGATTTTGATACAATTGGTGCGGCAGTGCTTGAAAAATATAAAGCATACGATGAGATTGCAATTCATGCCTTTAATCCACAAAAGGATTATACGGATACAGATATTGCCTTAAAGCTTGCCATGAGCCTTGCTGGAGAAGACGGCGCCATAACGATACTCGGCGCAACGGGGACACGGCTTGACCACAGTCTGGCCAATATACAAATGCTTATTGCACCGCAAAAAAAAGGAATTGACTGTCAGCTTGTGGACGCCCACAACCGCATACGGATGATCGAAGGTGAATTTATTCTTTCGGAATGTTATGGAAAATATGTATCCTTAATTCCGGTGACGATGGTGCTTGAGGGGATCGACCTTGTCGGTTTTAAATATCCGCTGAAGGATAGAACCGTTTATATGGGAGAGAGTCTATGCGTCAGCAATGAGCTGATAAAAGAAAAGGGATTTATACGCATACGAAAAGGTATTGCGCTTTTAATTGAATCGAAGGATTGAAAAAAGGAGGATATGGGGATGAACAATATATTATTTGTCAATGGGTGTGTCAGGGGAGATTCCCGGACGCTGATGCTTGCAAGAAAGGTGCTTTCAAAGATTTCGGGAAATATTACAGAACTTAAGCTTAACGATGCTTCACTTTTGCCTCTTGACTGGGATAAGGTGCAGAAGCGGAGCAGTCTTGTTGAAGCCGGAGATTTTTCATCGCCGCTGCTTAAATACGCCAAAGCATTTTCTGAGGCTGACGAGATTGTGATTGCCGCACCTTACTGGGATTTGGCATTTCCGGCAATCATGCGTATTTATTTGGAGTATGTGACAGTGACCGGTATCACCTTTAAATATTCGCCGGAGGGTATTCCAATTGGTCTGTGCTGTGCCGGACGTCTGATTTACGTGACAACAGCCGGCGGTCCGATTATAAATAATATGGGCTACGATTACGTGAAGGCGCTGGCAAATACTTTTTACGGCATAAAAAATACAATGTGCTTTAAGGCAGAAGGACTTGACATATGGGGCGCAGATGTAGAAGGCATCATGGCTGAGGCGATGAAAACAGTTGATGGGGCAATATTTTAAAAGTTTAAAATTTATAAGTAAAATTAAGTTGAGGGAAAGAGCCGTATATGATACAATAATCTATTGAATCAGGGTTCTTTTTCTTTTTATAAAATACAGAGAAAATTATGGAATTGACTGAAAGATTCAAGAGATAAGGAGATGTGATTATAAATGAAATTAGGTATCGTTGTAAATTAGCCTTTTTTCATAAATCTATATACCTCAATAAAAGTCCGTAAAACCGCATGGTTACAAGGTTTTTTGAAATTGCAAGTTTATAAAACTTCATGCAAAATCATATAGTTTCATGCCATTTGGGTGTAGAAATGGGTGTAAAAAGATAGTCGAAAAACGGAGTCCAACGCATTTTATGTATTGCTAAGTGGGCATACAGATTTCTACGGATAGAACCATATAGCATGATAGAACAGAAATTAAAATATTATAATGTACCGCATAAGGCGGCGTTTCTCACTCCTACACAGGAGAACAGGAACGCTGCTTTTTTTAT
>USSL01000282.1 GCA_900557175.1 uncultured Eubacteriales bacterium | reverse complement strand
TGATGATGGCAGATATCCGCTTGATTATGAACGGGTTGTCCGGGCGGCAAAGGCGACAAAGACATTGCTTGAAATTAATAATGCTTCTTTAAAACCATCGGGCTTCCGCATGAATACGCGGGAGAATGATGTGAAGATGTTAAAGCTTTGCAAGGCATATTCGGTGCCGGTGATCATGGACAGTGATGCTCATTATGCCAATGATGTCGGCCGTATGCCATATGCCCTTGATGTTGTGCGGGAAGTGGATTTCCCTAAAAATCTTATTGCCAATGTGCGAACGAAGCTGTTTTTTGACTGTATCGGTGCCAAGAAAAATAAGTCGGGAATTTTAGATAATTTCCTTGACACTTAAGTCATGGCATGATATTATATAGAAGTTGTATAGCGATATACATGTATCAGACAAGAAAGCAGAGGCTCACCTCTCACCTTAGCATCCATTGATGACTTGGGTTTATATTTAGGTATGAAGTGCATATGCATTAACTTAAATGGTGAGCAGTTTTCTGCTCACCATTATTTTTTTGGACATATGGAGGTGTCAGTTATTAGCGATTTAATGATTAACGAGCAAATCAGAGACAGAGAAGTTCGTGTTATTGGAGATAACGGCGAACAGCTTGGAATTATGTCAGCGAAAGATGCCATGAAGCTTGCAAGAGAGGCCAATCTTGACTTAGTAAAGATTGCACCGACAGCAAAGCCGCCGGTCTGCAAGATTATTGATTATGGTAAGTTCCGTTATGAGCAGGCCAGAAAAGAGAAGGAAGCCAGAAAAAAACAGAAAGTGATTGATGTGAAAGAGATTCGTTTTTCACCGAATATTGATGTGAACGATTTGAACACGAAAGCAAATCAGGCACGTAAGTTTTTAAAAGGCGGCGATAAGGTTAAAGTGACGGTTCGTTTCCGAGGCAGAGAGCTGGCGCATACAGACTCCGGTAAGGTCATTCTCAATAACTTTGCTGAAAAGTTATCGGATGTTGCTGTAATTGACAAACCTGCAAAGTTGGAAGGCAAGAACATGGTAATGTTTTTGTCGGAAAAGCGTAATTGATGAAATTTCATTATTAAGGAGGACAATAAAATGCCAAAAATTAAAACAAGCAGAGCTGCTGCAAAGCGTTTCAAAAAGACAGGTACTGGTAAATTAAAAAGAATGAAAGCTTATAAGAGCCACATCTTAACAAAGAAGTCTGCTAAGAGAAAAAGAAACTTAAGAAAAGCAGCAATGACTGATGTAACTAATGTTAAGAACATGAAGAAGATTTTACCATACTTATAATTTGGAAACGGAGGACATAGACTAATGGCAAGAGTTAAAGGCGCGTTAAACGCGAAGAAAAGACATAATAAAGTATTAAAACTGGCTAAAGGTTACAGAGGCGCTCGTTCTAAACAGTACAGAGTAGCAAAACAGTCTGTAATGAGAGCATTAACAAGCTCATACGCAGGACGTAAGGAAAGAAAGCGTCAGTTCAGACGTTTATGGATTGCACGTATCAACGCTGCAGCACGTATGAACGACTTATCTTACAGCAAATTAATGCACGGCTTAAAGCTTGCAGGTGTTGAAGTGAACAGAAAGATGTTATCTGAGATGGCTATCAGCGATCCAGCCGGCTTCACAGCACTTTGCGAGACAGCAAAAGCTAAATTAGCTTAATTGAATCAGTGATATAGGAACCTCCGGTTTTGCCGGGGGTTTTTTTTAGGAAATTGTTTCCTATATCATAGAAAAACTCCGCGAGGGATGCGGCAGGATGTACATAAACAAAATATAAGTTGTATATTATGCACAAGTAATTGTGAATAATAACCGTATTTTGTAATATATAATGCGGAAAAAATAAAAATGACGTTGGATTTGTTTGAATTTAACATATTATATGGTAAAGTATATGGGAAAAAGAAGTGAAAAACTTTGGAAAATATAGTTATCACATGATATGTTAGAAGTTTTGACAGACATTTTAGAAAATTAAACTTAGCGTCAGTGCACAGGGGACAACATGGTCAGAAATGTCCGAATTTGCGCTCCTGCGCCGTTACTTTCGCTCCGCGTACGTGTCCTCCATACACCGGAGAATAACGCAGAAAATAGGCGGAATTACATGGCGTGAGGCGTATTGCCCTTTGTCCACTGACGCTAAATATCCTTTTGGAAAATATCGGTGCGGAAGAAAGGACTGAGGGAGCATGGAAAATAAGAAAAAAAAGATGAGGAGAGGACAGCATTGCATTCGACGGGTGATCAGCATACTGCTCGTTGTCGTTTTTGTACTACAGCCGCAATACGTGTATGCGGATTATTTTACAGGTGAGGCAGATGCTCAGACGGTAGCCCAGATGCAGACATCCGAAAGCGATACGACAGAGCACGACTTGGCTGGAAACGGTGCGGCAGAGAGTGGCTTGACCAGAACCGGTATATCAGAGAGTGAATCGGCCGGCAGCGGCACGGCAGAGAGTGAATCGACCGTCAGTGCAGCAGAGAGTGAATCGACCGAAACAGAAACAATAGAGGGTGACTCTGCAAAGAGCGAGTCCGATGAAAGTGAGTCTTCGGCAATGGAAGCTGCCGGGAATGAAACGACAGCGGTTGAGATGAATAATGTGCCGTCAGACGGCAGTCTTGGCGGACAGGAACTTAAGTTTGTTAATCTTTACTGGGAAACGGATGACATTGGTGATATTGAAGCTGTATTTGACGGCGGCAGCGGTGTGCCTTATGTCCAGACGATGCGCCGTGGTGACAGAGGCGTTTATGAGGTGACAATTCCGTCGGGCGATTATTCAAGTGTTGCTTTTCGTATAGCAGGCAGCGAAAATCTTTTGGATGGAACAGCCTATAATATTTATGGTATGGAAAGC
>USSL01000281.1 GCA_900557175.1 uncultured Eubacteriales bacterium | reverse complement strand
ATTCGTCACATTTTAAGAATGTCTGTTTATCAGATACTTAAGATGGATAATGTCCCGGCGCATGCAGCCTGCAACGAAGCGGTAAAGCTTGCCGTAAAAAGAGGCTTTCGCGGGCTTAAGGGCTATGTCAATGGTGTTTTGAGAAATATTGACAGAAACCGTGAAAATATTGCCGTACCTGACAGAACAAAAGAGCCGTTAAAGTATTTGTCGCTCGTTTATTCAATGCCGGAATGGATTGTAACAAAGTGGCTTGAGGTTTATAGCTTTGAGACGGTTGAAAAAATGCTTTCTGCCCAGCTTTCGGGCCGTCCGGTGACAGTGCGCGTGAATACGCAGCAAATATCGCCGGAAGCTTTTTTTGAAAAAGTGAAAAAAGACGGCGGCGCCTCTGTGAAAGCGGGGGCTTACGTGCCGTTTGCGGCAAGACTTTATGACTATGATTATCTGAATGCCCTTGATGTTTTTAAGGAGGGGCTTTGCTTTGTACAGGATGAAAGCTCAATGCTTGCCGGTGTGCTTGCAGGCATTAAAAACGGCGATAAGGTGATTGATATATGTGCGGCGCCCGGCGGCAAAAGTATGAATGCCGCCCTGCTTGGCGGTAGTGTTGATGCGCGGGATGTCAGCGAGATGAAAATTGAAAAAATCCGGGAAAATCTTACAAGAACAAAGATTAAGGGCGTTACTGTTTCCGTGGCAGACGGCAGGGTATTTGATGAAGCGATGGAGCAGACAGCGGACGTTGTTATTGCGGATGTGCCGTGTTCGGGACTTGGAACAATCGGGAAAAAGGCGGATATTAAATACCGTTTAAAAGCAGAGGATATTGAAAGTCTTGTCAGCCTTCAGAGGGAAATACTGGCGAATGCATGGCGTTATGTCCGTCCGGGCGGTATACTTATTTACAGTACGTGTACCGTCAGCCGTCAGGAAAATGAAGCACAGGCTGCATGGCTTGCAAGCCATTTTCCGTTAAAGCCGGTGGACTTTTCAGACCTCCTTCCTGAAAATCTTTACTGTGAGACGGCCGGTAAGGGTTATGTCCAGCTGCTTCCGGGCATCCATGAATGTGACGGCTTTTTTATTGCAAAGTTCGAGCGTACAAATTAGAGGATGACAGGTGAATAGAATGGAAAATCAGACAATGGAAAAAGCAGATATTAAATCAATGACGGCGGCGGAACTGGAAGCTTTTGTAGTTTCTTCGCTTCACGAAAAAAAGTTCAGGGCAGCCCAGCTTTATGACTGGATGCATGTAAAGCTTGCCAAAGATTTTGATAGTATGACAAATCTTTCAAAATCACTTCGTGAAAAGCTTGAGGAGAGCGCAGTGCTGACGACATTAAAAAAAGTTCAGTGTCTTGTGTCTGAAATTGACGGCACGAGAAAGTATTTGTTTGAGCTTTCTGACGGCAATATTATTGAGAGTGTTTTAATGCGGTATAAATTCGGAAATTCCGTTTGTATATCATCTCAGGCAGGCTGCCGTATGGGCTGTAAGTTTTGTGCCTCGACATTGGACGGCCTTGCGAGAAGCCTGACGGCCGCAGAGATGCTTGATGAGGTGTACAGTATACAAAGAGATATCGGTGAGCGCATTTCAAATATTGTCATTATGGGCAGCGGTGAGCCCCTTGATAATTATGACAATGTTGTCCGGTTTTTGCGGCTTGTCTCCGACGAGAAAGGGTTAAATATCAGTCAGAGAACTCTGACGATGTCCACATGCGGACTTGTCCCTGAAATGTATAAACTGGCCGATGAAAATTTACAGATAACGCTTGCAATTTCACTTCATGCAGTCACAGATGAGCGCCGCAGACAATTAATGCCGATCGCAAACCGTTACAGCATTGATGAGCTTTTGCGTGCCTGCGCCTATTATTATGAAAAAACAAACCGGCGGCTGACGTTTGAATACAGTCTTGTCGGCGGTGTCAATGACAGTGAAGATGAAGCTAAAGCGCTTGCCCGTCTTTTAAAAGGGCTTAATTGTCATATTAATCTGATACCGGTAAATCCGGTCAAGGAACGGGATTTTAAGCAGTCAGATGCTTTAAGTGTGCAAAAATTTAAAAATAAACTTGAAAAATACGGAGGAAATGTTACTATAAGAAGGGAAATGGGCAGAGACATACAGGCTGCCTGTGGACAGCTCAGAAAGAGCTATACAGATAAGCTTTGCGGAAAAGAGGTATGAGATGAAGGTATATGGTAAATCTGATATTGGTATGGTCAGGTCGATGAATCAGGACTATATGTTTTATTCGACAGAGCCTGTCGGGCTTTTGCCTAATTTGTTTATTGTGGCAGATGGGATGGGCGGCCATAAAGCCGGAGATTATGCCTCCAGACTATCGGTAGAGAAGTTTGTGGAGTATGTAAGAAATGCCGGTGCGCAGGTGCCGATTCGTGTTGTCGATGACGGCATACGCTATGTCAACGGACTTGTGCTTTCTGAGGCGCAGTCCAATCCGGATTTTTCCGGTATGGGAACAACCTTTGTGGCAGCATTTATAAAAGATAAGACATTGTTTGTCGCCAATATCGGTGACAGCCGCCTGTATCTGATTGACAGTGATATTACGCAGGTGACAGAAGACCATTCCTATGTGGGTGCGATGGTCAGAGCCGGCGAGCTGACAAAGGAGGAGGCGAGCCGCCATCCTGATAAGAACATTATTACGAGAGCAATCGGGGCGGCAAAGGAGCCGAAGGTTGACTTTTTTGAAGTTGATTTGGAAAAGCATGACAGAATACTGATGTGCACAGACGGACTGACAAATATGGTCAGTGATGAAGATATACTTGATATTGTGGAAAGCGAATATATCGGTGATGTTGTTGATATTCTGATTGATGAAGCAAAGGAAAACGGCGGGAGTGATAACATTACCGCGATAGTGATAGAACCATT
>USSL01000280.1 GCA_900557175.1 uncultured Eubacteriales bacterium | reverse complement strand
CGGATACATGTACGTCCTGGAAAATAACGTTTGCACCCTTCATGGAAAGCTCATTGATAATACCGGAAACTGCCTTTTCATTTCCCGGGATCGGGTTGGAACTGAGCACGATCGTATCGTTAGGTTTGATCGTAACTTTTTTATGCATGCCACATGCCATACGGGACAATGCCGCCATGGACTCTCCCTGGCTTCCGGTCGTGATCATAACCGTTTTCTCATCCGGATAATTTTTCAGTTCTTCAATATCGATCAGCGTATTGTCCGGAATATTAATGTAGCCAAGCTCCGACGCAATGCCGATGATATTCACCATACTGCGTCCTTCCACGACAACTTTCCTGCCGTATTTATAAGCTGTATTAATGATCTGCTGCACACGGTCTACGTTAGACGCAAATGTTGCAATGATGATCCTCGTATTCTTGTGATCTGCAAAGATCTCATCAAAGGTCTTGCCGACTGTCTTTTCTGACATGGTAAATCCCTTGCGCTCTGCGTTGGTACTGTCACATAACAGTGCAAGTACACCTTTTTTACCGATCTCACCAAAACGCTGTAAATCGATGGCATCTCCAAATACCGGTGTGTAATCCACCTTGAAGTCACCTGTGTGCACAACGATACCTGCCGGTGAATAAATGGCAAGCGCTGCTGCATCCTGAATACTGTGGTTCGTACGGATGAACTCCACGCGGAAACAGCCTAAATTGATATGCTGTCCGTATTTTACCACCTTGCGTTTCACTTTTGTCAGCATATTATGTTCTTTTAACTTATGTTCAATGATACCGATGGTAAGCTTTGTTGCATAAATCGGCGCCGGAATGTCTCTCAGCACATACGGCAGTGCACCGATATGATCCTCATGTCCGTGAGTGATGACAAAACCTTTGACCTTATGAATATTCTCCTTAAGGTATGTGACATCCGGAATTACCAGATCCACGCCAAGCATATCATCAGCCGGGAAAGCAAGACCGCAGTCCACGATAATAATACTGTCTTCATATTCAAAGCATGTAATATTCATGCCAATCTGCTCAAGTCCTCCAAGAGGAATAATCTTTACCTTCTCATGTTCATTATTTACATTATGATTGTTACGATTGTTAAATCTCATTTTTTTTCACGCACCTCTGTCACTCTAAATCAATATCCATCTCGTCCAGCAATGCTTCAAATACTTTTGACAGCGCTTCAAATTCGTTATCTTCCTCCACAAATTCAAATACAGATTCCTGCGCCATGCTATCGCTGGATGTTTCCTTTAAAATATAAGCTTCGCCTTCGTCGTCGGCGTCCTCAACTAAAAGATAGTTGATATTATTAATTCTTGTCTGTTCTACAACGTAGAACGATAAAACCTCACCGTCCGGTGATAACATCTTTATACTTTCTCTCTGACTCATAAACGCTTTTCAGCCTTTCTTACTATCTAAATATCCCTGTAAAATATAGACGGCGGCCAGCTTGTCCACATAGGCTTTTCTGTTTTCCCGGCGCACGCCGCCCTCCATCAGTGTTCTTTCGGCAAAAACCGTACTCATCCGTTCATCCCAAAGTATTACCGGCAGTCCTATCCGGCGCTCAAGCATCTCCTTAAATGCCATCGTCGCCTCACAGCGGCTGCCCTCTGAATTATTCATATGCTTCGGATAGCCAAGAACTATTTCTGACACATCTTCGGCTGCTGCAATCGTCTCTATCCTTGCAAGTGTTTTTCTAAGCTTATTCGCTTCTTTTCGCTCTATGGTTTCCAAAGGCTGTGCGGTCAGGCCCAAAGCATCGCTCAGCGCGACGCCTACCGTCTTTGTACCATAATCAAGTCCAAGTATTCTCATATTAACCTACTTTAAATTCACATCAATATAATTTTTCAGAAGCTCCTCAAGGATCTCGTCACGCTCAACCTTCATAATAAGATAGCGGGCATTCTTATAACTTGTCACATATGTCGGATCACCGGACATAATATAACCGACAATCTGGCTGACAGGATTATAGCCTTTTTCCGTAAGCGCAATATAAACCGCCTCAAGGATATCCTTCACTGCGATGTCATTCTCATTTGTCACCTTAAAATACTGTGTATTTTTCATATCGGGCATTTCCTACACCTTACTTTCCTAAAAATTACATAGTTATCCTATGTTTTCCGAACCTGCTATCTATTATATTAATATATTATGCCGTAAAATTCAATCCATACTTTCGCAAATTACAAAATCTTCATAAGTTTTGTCTGTCATTTTCCCACTGACAACTGTATTAAGCTGCGAATCTGTACCCGGAACAACCACTTTAATATATTCCTTGCTGTGACCTGTCATATAGGCACTGCCGTCAATTTCAATCATTTCTTCAGCAAGCACTAAAAGTGTCTTATCCATATTTTCATCAATATAACGGCGGCGGAGCTTCTCATCAATCACAAAAAGCTCTGCACTTCTTAAATTTTTAATCTGTTCATCAATTTGATTTTCCATGACAGCTGCCTTTGTTCCCCGGCGCTTTGAATATTTAAAAATGTGCATCTGCGCAAAAGCCACTTCTTCAATAAAGCGCTTTGTCATTTCAAATTCTTCCTCTGTCTCTCCCGGAAAACCGACGATCACATCGGTCGTAATGGCCGGCCGGTCAAAATATTTTCTCAAAAGGACACACGAAGCCATATATTCTTCTGTCGTATATTTCCGGTTCATCCGCTTTAGCGTTGCATCGCAGCCGCTTTGCAGCGACAAATGAAAATGCGGACATATTTTATCAATCGCAGAAAGCCGTTTTACAAAATCCTCCGTCATAAGGCGCGGTTCAAGTGAACTTAAGCGGATGCGCTCAAGCCCGGGATTTTTTGCCAGTGCTTCAATTAAAGCAATCAAATGACTGCCATTATTTTTCTTTGAATCATACTCTACAC
>USSL01000279.1 GCA_900557175.1 uncultured Eubacteriales bacterium | reverse complement strand
ATAAAAACCTTTATGCTTACTGTGATAATAACCCGGTCGTGAGAAAAGACGAGGGCGGACAGTTTTGGTTGACAGCGCTCGGAGGTGCTCTTTATAATGTTGCAACAGACTTTATTACATCATCAATCACTGGACAAGAATATACATTAAAAGATGCTGCTGTTTCAGCTTTATCCGGAATCGTAGGTGCAATACCAGTTGTAGGAAATTATTTAAGTGCAGCAGTTAGTGGTACAGCTGCCGTATATAAAAGCTACAAAGATGGCGCAGGACTTTTGGAAATTGCAGCGAATGGAGTTTTAAGCGGTATAGGTGCGGCTATTAATGCAGATAATTTGACAAAATGCACTGCAAAAGTAGCAAAAGTAAAAAAACCAGCAAAAATTAATGACACGGTTTCCAATATTGCGGATAAAACTTTCGGGTTCGGATGCAATTGTATTTCGGCAGCAACAAGCCAATCAATGAGTAATAATCGGCAGTATAAAAAAGCAAATGTTAAAAGAAAACCGGCAAAAGCAACTTCTCATATAGAAAAACTAAGAGAGCAGGCAGCAGCAAGGAGGCGGCTTGTATGATTGTTAAATCGGAAAAAACATTATGGAAATACATATGGTACGCGGTTTTTCTAATAATAATAACTGGTATACTGTTTTTATCAATGGGTATGTCAATAGGATTCGTATGCCTTTTTTGTTGCATCTTTCTTCTTTATCCACTTTTATGTATGACGATTTCTTTGGGAAAAACAATTATTATGAATGAAAAAGGCTGTACACTTTATTTTTGGAAATATCAAAGAACTTATAAATGGGAAGAATTTGAAGTAAAACATATAGATGATCGCAGAGATATTTATCATTCTCCAAGAGATCAAATTCCCTTTTCAACATTAGTAGTTTTCTCTACAAAAAAATTGCGTAAGCCTAAAATTGTACAATTTTATACATATAATATATACTTCCACCCATTTTCATTTTCATTCTTTTATGTTTATTTTAAAGTTGATGATATGCATCTGAACAAACCAGTGCCATATCCTGAAATCTACCCGGTAGATGAAAAAGAATTTATGGAAAAGATGCAAGAGTGGGGTGTCGAATTAGAAGTTTACAATGCACGTGAGGAAAGGTTTAAGTAATTAAAACAGGCAAGCGGTCTGCTTAAAGGCCGCTTGTTTTTCAATTATTTATACCTATAATATCGACGGTCTGTACACAAATAAGATGATATTTATGACAGCAATAATTCGATTATCGCAATGCGATACAACGGTACACAGTATTTCTATCAGAAAAACGGACAGGATGATATTATCGGCATTGTTGACGATAAAGGAAAAGTCGTGGTACAATACAGTTATGACAGTTGGGGAAAACTGCTTGATATCACAGGCGATACGGCGCTTGGCAATGCCAACCCGTTCAGATACCGCAGTTATTACTACGACAATGAAACCGGTTTTTACTACCTCGGCGGAAGATATTATGACGCGGAAGTCGGAAGGTTCATCAATGCAGACACAACAGAACTTTTGACAGCGACACCTGCAGGGCTGACCGATAAAAACCTTTATGCTTACTGTGATAATAACCCGGTCGTGAGAAAAGACGAGGGTGGACAACTTTGGGGCGTAGCACTTGTTGGTGCCTTAGTTAATCTTACAACCAGCTTTATTTCGTCAAAAGTGACAGGACAAGAATTTACAGCTACAGATGCCTTAGTTGCAGTCGGAACAGGAGCTTTAGGTGTATTATCAAAGACCAAGCAGATTATTGGTATGGCAGTTCGTGGGGGATATGCAACTTATACCAGCTATAAAAATGGTGCAAGTGTTGGAGAAGCTCTAGTCAATGGTGCCATGAGTGCTTTATCTGCTAAGGTAACTGTAAACACTTTAGCCTCACAGGCAGGAGTTACTCTTAGTACATCTGTTTCAGCTGCAACCGACCTCACTTTTGGTCTTGGATACAGTTGTGTTACAGGAGCAGTAACTAAATCAATGAGTAATAATAGGCAGCAAAAAAAGGTCACTTCAAAAAAACAACCGGCAAGAGCAACTTCCCGAATAGAAAAACAAAGACAACAGATAGCTGCAAGAAGGAGATTGGTATGACTATTAAATCTGATAAAGTAACATTGCAAGTTATTTTTGTTTCATTTTTTATTTGTTTAATAATCGGTATGGTATTTTTAGCGGATGGGATGCCAATGAAATTAATTTTCCTATGTTATAGTTTCTTTTTTTACATTCATATAGCTATGATGGTTTCATGGGGAAAAACAATTATTATAAATGAAGCAGGTTGCACATTGCGTTTTTGGAAATATGCAAAAACATATGCTTGGAATGAATTTACAGTAAAACGTATCGAGGATAGGAGAGGTCCTTATGATACTCAAGTACACTATTGGGCCTCTGCCATTTTTTCAATAAGAAACCTTCACAAACCTAAAATCATGTTTCCAGACACATATAATCTGCTTTTTCATCCATTTTCATTTTCGTTTTTTTATGTTTATTATCATGTTGAAAATATAAAATCTGGAGGTATCATCTATCCCGACATTTACCCGGTAGATGAACAGGAATTCCTGGAAAAAATGCAGCAGTGGGGTGTAAAATTAGAAGTATACAATGCGCGCGAGGAACGGTTTAAGTAATTAAAACAGCTATTATTTTGGCAGGCGGTCTGATTAAAGGCCGCCTGCATTTTTAATGACTTCATCTGATTACAGGCGGCATCAATATCGTAAGTCAAAAATCAGAATTTAAAGCCCCCTCATAGCAGAACCGAAATGCTGGCATTTCGGTTCTGCTATTTGTTAATACGTTACTTTGTTAAAATTTTTATTGAAAATTTCATAGAAATAGAGTATAGTAGTATTACTCAACTAAAGTTTAAAGGGGAGATTGCTATGGA
>USSL01000278.1 GCA_900557175.1 uncultured Eubacteriales bacterium | reverse complement strand
CCAGTGAACCGGAAATTGCTGGCAGCCCGCCGTCGCGCTCCGCGCAAATACAACAGCCTCAGCTTCCCCTTTCACTTCCCGAAGCGTATTAAATACACATTGATTATAAAGATATGTATAATAGTTGTGCATTGCCTCGGCATTACTTCCGTCAAAATAAGAGACATCCGTCGGAATACGCTCACCGAAATCTGTTTTAAAGCAATCGACGCCCATATCTAAAAGCCGCCGAAGCTGTGCCGAATACCATGCGCACGCTTCCTTATTTGTAAAGTCCACAACACCCATGCCGGCCTGCCATAAATCTGTCTGCCATACACCCATGCCGTCGCTGCGTTTCAGCAAATAGCCTTTTTCAGCGCCTTCTTTAAAAAGTGCCGTATTCTGTGCAATATATGGATTAATCCAGACACAGATTTTAAGCCCCTTCGCCTTATAGCGGGCAAGCATTTCGCGGACATTCGGAAATACCCTGTCATCCCACTCAAAATCACACCAGTGAAACTCCTTCATCCAAAAGCAGTCAAAATGAAAAACACTCAGCGGAAGATCTCTCTTAAGCATACCGTCAATAAATGATGTCACTGTCGCTTCGTCATAATTTGTCGTAAATGATGTGGACAGCCAAAGGCCGAAACTCCACGCCGGCGGCAGCGCCGGGCGCCCAAGAAGCGCCGTATAGCTTTTTAAAATTTTCTTTGGCTCTGATCCATAAAAGAAAATATAGCGGATTTCCTCACCCGGCACGCTAAAGCCCACATACTCCACCTTTTCACTGGCAACTTCAAAGGATACGTTATCCGTATGGTCAACAAAGACACCATAACCTCTGTTTGTCATATAAAACGGCACACTCTTATAAGAAAGCTGTGAGGCTGTACCGCCATCCTCATTCCACGTTTCTATACTCTGTCCGTTCTTCACAAAAGCCGTAAACCGTTCGCCAAAGCCATAGACGCACTCTCCGACAGAAAGTGACAGCTCGTTGACCATATAAGGCTTTGCTCCGTCATTCATATAATTGGCCGCCGGAAGCTGGGTTGAGGCTGTGCCGTCCCAGCGGACATAGGCTAAATTTTTAAAGCCGCACCGTGTGAGCACTTTACCGCCGGCTTCAAAACGATACTCCCAATTTTCTCTGTCAACAACGACCGAAACATTTCCGGTCACAAGAACAGCTCTTTTCTCATCAATCTCAACTGTATAAGGTACTCTGACCGTTTTCTTTTCAAAAGCCGGCGTCTTATCCTCATAACCCTCAAAATGCCATGCGCGCACCGAAATCGCATCTTCCCCGACAGCCTTAAACTCAATTGTTATCACCGGAAGATTCAATGTTGTTCCCCTTGAATCAATCACCTTTACCGGCGCAAGCACGCGCATACCGCCGTCAATTTCCGTCACTTCATAGGCATGAGCGGCATACATCATTTTCGCCCGCTCACTTTCAAGCCAGTAACCTTCTGTAAACTTCATGGCAACCTCCTTACTGCACATATATTGACTCCAACATCCTATTATTTTTTCAAAATATTGTGCAAATCATATATAGTTAATTGACTAAACTAATGTTTGATATTATAATAGGATAAATTAATGAGCACGTCAATACAATTTTTATATTTTTCGGAGGAGCCTATGGATACTGGAAATAAAGCGATGATCCGTGATATGAATACAAATTTTATTTTGAAAACAATTATAGAAGGTAAAGCACTTTCAAGAGCCGACATTGCCAAACAATCCGGCCTTACAAAAGCAACCGTCTCTGCCATCGTGCGCCTTCTTCTCGACCGCGGCCTTATTGCCGAGACAGGTATCGCCATGACTGATAAAGGAAGAAAACCGATTATTTTAAATTTTTGTCCCGATGCCGGATGCATCCTCGCCTTCGATATCGGCCGCACTAAAATTACAGTGCTTGCCGCAAATCTTGCCGGGCAGTCCATCAATACATTTGTCTGTCCGACACCGGATAGCCGTGAATCACTGCTGCCGCTGCTTGAAAATATTATCGAAACAATGTCCAAAGCACTTCCCGAAACAACCTACGGTCTTGTCAGTATATGTGTCGGCATTCACGGTATCGTTAATGATAACTATATCCGTTTTACGCCTTATTATCCGTATTCTGATATAGACATCAAAACGCCGCTTGAATCCCGCTTTCATATTCCCGTCTATGTGGAAAATGAGGCCAACCTCTCTGTGATCGCCGAGCAGTGCTACAGCTTTGACTGCGGCAGTCTTGTCGCTATGAGCATTCATTCCGGTATCGGCCTCGGTATTATTTTAGATAACCGCTTTTATACCGGCCATAATGGCTGTGCCGGCGAATTTGGACATTCCACTGTCGAACTTAATGGCCGCCCATGTCCGTGCGGCAACAGGGGCTGTCTTGAGCAATACGCTTCAGAGCTTGCCATTTTAAAAGATTACGCTGCGCTAAAGCACGCAGATACACTCCCGGACATTGGAACACTTATAAAAAATTATGAAGCCGGCGAGCCTGACGCCGTCGCTGTTATAAACCGTTTTACAGACTATATTGCCGTCGGCGTCAACAATATTCTCGGCACCTTAAATCCAGAGCTGATTGTCATCAACAGCAATCTCACGGAAAACATCCCTGCACTTGCCGATGAAATCGTCGCAAAACTCCCAAAGCACGTCCGCCCGCTCTGCCATCTTAAAATCTCTGAACTTGGCAGCAATTCTGTCCTTCTTGGCGGCGTCTGTCTTGCAATGAAAAAATTTTTGGGCTTCACCGACATACGGCTGGAAAGATATCGGGAAAAGGATTAAATTGAGGTTTGTCGACACAGCATATTGGAAACCGTACTGTTGGTATTTTACGCGCAAGAGAAGCCCTATCATTTTGGGTGACACGCGGCGACTTTCTATGAGCGCCGCGCGCCTATGGACGGCATTCGCCAA
>USSL01000277.1 GCA_900557175.1 uncultured Eubacteriales bacterium | reverse complement strand
CATCGCCTCAATAATCAATACGCCCGGCATGACAGGCTCTGCCGGAAAATGGCCTGCAAAAAACGGTTCGTTGTATGTTACCGCTTTATAGCCGACAGCTTTTTTCCCATCCTCAATAATTTCAGCTCTGTCTACTAAAAGAAACGGCTGACGGTGAGGAATAATATCCATAATTTCTTTAATACCTAAAGTCGTCATACTTATCTTCCTTACTTTACTCTGAATAATGGCTGGCCAAACTCAACCGCTTCCCCGTTTTTGACAAGGACTTCTGCAATTTCGCCGTCCACTTCACTTTCAATTTCATTCATCAGCTTCATCGCCTCAACAATACCGACAACATCGCCTTTTTTCACGATATCGCCTGCCTTTGCAAATGGTTCTGCTTCCGGAGAAGCCGCCGCATAAAATACGCCGACAAGCGGTGATGTAATTTCTTTAAAATCTTCCTTTGGCGCACTCTGCACTTCCTGCATGGATGTCTGCGGCAGTTCTGCTTCCAGAGAAGCTGCCGGGCGCAGCGCCGGCACAACCTGAACCGGCGCTGTCACAGTCTGCATCACACCATTATTTTTCTCAATGCTTATTTTTAAAGAGCCTTCCTCAATATTTAAAGATGTAATCGGTGCTTCCGAAACTTTATCAATTAACTGAATAATCTTTTCAATATCCATTTTTAGCCATCCTTTACGCTTCAAACTTTTTAACAAGCAATGTCGCATTATGTCCGCCAAAGCCAAGTGAATTGCTCATTGCCACATTGACCGGCACATGAAGCCCCTCGCCCGGCACATAATTTAAGTCACATTCCTCATCTGCCTCACAAAGGCCGACAGTCGGATGAATATAGCCATCCTCAATCGACTTGACACATGTGATAAACTCAACAGCACCCGCAGCGCCGAGTAAATGTCCGACCATCGATTTTGTCGAACTTACCGGTACATTGTAAGCCGCGTCACCGAGCGCCGCCTTAATGGCTCTCGTCTCAAACAAATCGTTATGATGTGTACTTGTACCGTGCGCATTAATGTAGCTGACTTCCTCCGGCGCAACGCCCGCTTCTTTCATCGCATTCATCATTGCTGTTGCGGCACCCATGCCGTCTTCTGCCGGTGATGTAATATGATATGCGTCGCTTGTGGCGCCGTAGCCTGCGATTTCTGCAATAATATGCGCGTCTCTTGCTTTCGCATGCTCAAGGCTTTCAAGAACGACAATACCTGAACCCTCGCCCATTACAAAACCGCTTCTGTCCTTATCAAACGGAATTGATGCGCGTGCCGGATCTTCGGATGTTGTCAGCGCTGTCAGTGATGTAAAACCTGCGACACCTGTCGGACAAATGCAGCTTTCTGCACCGCCGGCGATCATCACATCCGCATCACCGCACTGGATTGAACGGTATGCCTCGCCGATACAGTGGCTTCCTGTCGCACAGGCTGTCACAATATCAATACATTTGCCTTTCATGCCATAATAAATTGAAATGTTTCCGGCTGCCATATTTGAAATAAACATCGGAATAAATAACGGCGATACTCTTGACGGTCCTTTTTCATTAAGCTTTAAAACTTCTCTCTCAAGAAGTGAAAGGCTACCGACACCTGCGCCGACAGAAACGCCGACACGATAAGCATCTTCTTTTTCCATATCAAGGCCTGCCTGTGCAAGCGCCTCACCGGCCGCCGCTACTGCAAGCTGGGAAAAGCGCTCCATACGCTTTGCCGCCTTAAAATCAATATGCTCCTTTGCCACAAAGCCTTTAACCTCCGCAGCAAGCTTTACTTTATAATCTGTTGTATCAAATGTTGTAATCGGACCGATACCAACCTTGTTTTCCTTGACAGCTGCCCAAAAATCCTCAACCGTATTGCCAATCGGTGTAATGGCACCCATACCTGTAACAACGACTCTTTTCATCATGTTTCCTCCTATCCCATGTACATGCCGCCATCGACACTAATCGTCTGCCCTGTAATATACTTTGCAGCATCCGAAGCAAGGAATAAAACAAGCTGAGCCACATCCTCTGTCTGTCCTAAAACGCCCATCGGAATTGACTGCATAATTGTATTTTTAGCATCCTCACTTAAAACATCTGTCATCTCTGTCTGAATAAATCCCGGCGCAACAGCATTGACTGTCACGCCGCGGCTTGCAAGTTCCCTGGCTGCCGACATTGTAAGCCCTATGACACCGGCTTTAGATGCCGCATAATTGAGCTGCCCTGCATTACCGCTTCTGCCGACAAAGGAAGACATGTTGATGATTCTGCCGCCGCGCTGCTTTAACATCTGTCTTGAGACATGACGGATGCAGTTAAAGCTGCCCTTTAAATTAATATTGATAACATCGTCAAAATCTGCCTCGCTCATACGCATCATCAGACCGTCTTTCGTAATGCCCGCATTGTTGACCAAAATATCAAGACGCTTATTTTCTTTAATAATGGCATCAATCATCGCTTTTGACGCCTCAAAATCTGCCACATTGCACTGATACGCCGCTGCGCTGCCGCCAAATGCCTCAATCTCAGCAACGACAGCTTTTGCAGACGCTTCAGAGCCATTGTAATTGACAATGACCTTTGCACCGTTTTTTGCCAGTGTCAGCGCTATTTCACGGCCGATACCGCGGCTTGCGCCGGTTACCAAAGCCACTTTATTTTCTAACATAGTTATCCTCCATTATAAAAGCGCATTTAGCTTTTCCAAATCTTCGACTGTGCCAATATTCATACATACGGCCTTTCTGTCAATCCGTTTTAGGAAACCTGCCAGTGTTTTTCCCGGTCCGATTTCAATAAATGTATCAATACCATTTTCAAGCATCAGACGCACGCTTTGCTCCCAGCGGACAGATGATGATACCTGACGCACAAGTAACTGTTTAATCTCGTTTTTATCACTGACATACTGCGCTGTCGTGTTGGCCACATAA
>USSL01000276.1 GCA_900557175.1 uncultured Eubacteriales bacterium | reverse complement strand
ATTGCCTCAAGCTTTCTCGCCGCGATGAGTCCCTGCTCACAGCAAGGAATCTTAATAACGTAGTTCGGGGAATAAGATGCTACTTCTTTAGCTGCCGCAACGATATCTTCCCATTTGTCAAGATGCGGATTTATTTCAAAAGATACAGGGAATTTATCAATGCCCTCAAGACCTTCTTCCTTAATCCATGCCGCCACATCTTTGACAACCTGCATAAAAGGCTTGCCGCTCAATTTAATATGCTTCGGGTTTGTTGTCACGCCGTCAATCCCGTAATTTTCATACGCATATTTAATTTCGTCCAATTTTGCACTGTCTAAAAAGTATTTCATCACAAATTCCTCCTTCGTTACTTATAAAGTTCCTTCTCAATATCACCGATCGCCGCGAACGCATTTTTGAGATTCACCGCACGCCAGTCTTCCACACTCTCCGTAAATTCTGTTGTGAGGAAAATATCCGCCATAGCACAGCCCGCCTCCTTGCCGATGAGCCAGCCTCCCATTGTGAGGACATTGGCATTATTAATAGCGCGGCAGTATTTTGCCATCGCCGCCGTCTGGCAGACAGCCGCGTAAACGCCCGGATATTTATTTGCCACGATAGACATGCCCATACCGGTACCGCAGATTAAAATTCCTTTCTCATACTCGCCCTTTGATATTTTCTTCGCAAGCACAGGCGCTACCATAAAATAGCCTTTCGGCTGGTCAACATCTGTTGTGCCGCAGTCATCGACCTCATAGCCTTTTTCTGTAAGATGTGCCTTAATAGCTTCCTTTAACTCAAACCCAGATTTGTCCGAACCAATAATAATCTTTTCCATAATATTTCTCCTCTACTTTTTTCATGACAATCGCCTTCTTTGTTCCTCTACTTTTTCATGGCGATCGCCATCTTCGCTTCCTCAACAATATGCGCTGCTGTCAGGCCGTATTTTTCCATAAGGAAATCTGTCAGGCCGACCTCACCGAAATGGTCGTTGATACCGACGCGGCGTACAGGCACCGGATAAGTTTCGCTTAAGGCTTCGCTGACGGCACTTCCGAGTCCGCCGATAACCGAATGATTTTCTGCCGTCACAACAGCACCTGTCTTTTTAGCGCTCTTGGCCACCATCTGTACATCTAACGGCTTAATTGTATGAATATTAATGATCTCCGCGTCAATACCGTCATTTTTCAGCATTTCGGCCGCCTTAATGCTTTCCGCCGCCATAATGCCCGAGCAAAGAATTGTTACATCACTGCCCTCCTTAATCATCGTTCCTTTTCCTAATGTAAATTCCTGGCTGTCATTAAAAATTTCTACTGCGTTTCTTCTTAAAAGACGGATGTATACAGGCGCAGGAGCTGCCACAATTTGAGGGAATATTTTTTTTAATTGAGCCGAATCTACAGGCTCATAAATCGTCATGCCCGGAATATTTCTCATAATAGATATATCTTCCATACTCATATGTGTGCCGCCATTTAATTCCGCAGTCACACCCGGATCACTGCCCATCAGCTTTACATTAAGTCTGGCGTAAGCGACTGATAATGTCACCTGATCGCAGCACCGTCTTGTTGCAAAGGCTGTAAATGTATGGGTAAACGGGATTTTTCCCATCGCCGACATACCTGCTGCCACGCCCACCATATTTGCCTCGGCAATGCCCACATTAATAAGTCTGTCAGGATAAGCCTCTTTAAACCGGCCTGTGCCGGCCGCCTTGCTTAAATCCGCCTCTAAAAGTACAATGCGTTCATCTTTTGCAGCTTGTTCAATCAAAAGATCCACATACGTTTCACGAAGCCATCTGTCCTCTTTTTTAAGCATATCACGCTTCCCCCTTATCTATCATTTCTACAGCCCTTTTCCATGTTTCTTCGGATATATTCATGTTATGGGACGCCACCATGTTTTCACAGAAAAAACCGCCCTTACCTTTCACCGTATCAAGAATAATCATTGACGGGCGTCCTTTCACCTTTTTAGCATTGTCAATAGCATGGGAAATAGCCGCCACGTCATGACCGTCCGCTGTCTGCACATGCCAGCCGAAGGCCTCCCATTTTTCACCCAGCGGATAAAGGCCGTTGACATCCTCAATATAACCGTCAAGCTGCATTTTATTATAGTCTGTAAAGGCAATAAAATTATCAAGCTTCTGACTTGCAGCAAGCATGGCTGCCTCCCAAATCTGTCCTTCCTGACTCTCGCCGTCGCCGACAATAGCATATACATACAAATCCTTTACATCCATCTTAGCCGCAAGCGCCATGCCTGCCGCCGCCGAAAATCCCTGTCCCAAAGAACCTGTGGACATGTCAATACCGTTTGTCAGCCGCATATCGCAATGGCTCGGCAGATGTGTATTCGGACGGTTTAATGTGTGAAGCTCCTCCATCGGTATAAACCCTTTTAAGGCAAGTGTCGCATAAACCGCCGGGCCGCCATGACCTTTTGAGAGGACAAAACGATCTCTGTCTTCCATCTTTGCATCGGCCGGATCAATATTCATCGCGTCAAAATATAAAACAGACAGTACCTCGCACAGCGACAGTGCACCGCCGATATGCCCGACGCCAAGCTCACCGATGGCCTGTATTGTCAGCTTCCGTATTTCCTTTGCTTTTTCTTCAAGCATTCTGACTTTATTCTCCATAACACTGTCTCCTTTATAAGATTGATCTCAGAAGTTTATAAACTGTTTCTTCGTTCATGACTGCCGGCGTTAACTGAATGATTGCAGCGCCGAGCCCCACTTTTGTAATATGCTCCAGATCTGACTCTTTCACGCCGAGTTCGTGAAGTCTGACCGGCATATGCATACTGCGCATTAAGTCCTCCACGCCGTCTGCCAGCGCGTCCACACTGTCAAAGCCCAAATAAGCCGCCAGCGCTTTCATCTTATCTTCCGCCTGTTCCCTGCTTATCCTTATAAATGCCGGAAGCGTGATTGAGCAGGCCGTGCCGTGGCTTGCG
>USSL01000275.1 GCA_900557175.1 uncultured Eubacteriales bacterium | reverse complement strand
ATCGGTGTCATGTATCTCGGACAGCTTGTAGAGATGAGTGAGGCCAATGAAATTTACAGTCATCCGCTGCATCCGTATACAAAAGGACTTTTAGGAAGCGTGCCGGTAGCTGATCCGAAGATGGCTAAAGTCAAAGAAAAGAGCAGTATAGAAGGTGATATTCCAAGCCCGATTCATCCGCCGGCAGGATGCCGTTTCCATACAAGGTGTCCTTATGCAACACCGCAGTGTGCCGAGACGGCGCCGGAATTAAGGGAAGTGGCACCGGGTCATAGGGTTGCCTGCCATATTGTATAAATCGGAGTGTGTTAAAAAAATTAATATTAAAAAGAAATTAAAAAAAGAAATTTGAAAAAAGAAAGGGCGTATGTAAAATGAAAAAGAGCAAATGGATGAGAATTGCGGCAATCGGTATGTGCCTGACATTCCTTTTAGCAGGCTGTGGTAAAACAGACACGCCGGAGAAGCTTCCGGAAACACTGCCGGCAGATAGTACAGACACAGAAGGGCAGGCATCGGAGACAAAAGAAGCGACAGGTGCACAGGAAATAACGTTTGTTTTAGGCAATGTTCAGGATAATATTGATCCGGGTATTACAAACAATTCGTTTTCTTCTGTATTTTTGGGCAATTGCTTTGAAGGTCTTGTGACATACAATGAGGCCGGTGAGGTTGTCGGCGGTGCAGCCGAAGACTGGGAAATCAGCGAGGACGGCACTGTATATACATTCCACTTAAGAGATGGTCTTAAATGGAGCGACGGTTCTGATCTGACAGCCGAAGATTTTGTTTATGCCATCCAGCGTGTACTGACACCGGCAACCGGAGGCCAGTATGTTGATATTGTAAAAAGCTATATTAAAAATGCAGATGAGTTTTATGCGGGCAAGGCAGATGCAGAAGCCTTAGGTGTAAAAGCTGTTGATGCACAGACACTTGAAATTACATTAAAGCAGCCGACGGCCTTCTTTATTGACTTACTGACAATGTGGGTATTTGATCCGGTGCAGAAGGCAACTGTCGAGGCAAACGGTGATAAGTGGACAACAAAACCGGAAACTTATGTATGTAACGGTCCTTTTAAAATTACAGAAATCAGCACAGGTGAGAAGTATGTGCTTGAGAAAAATGAAAATTATTGGGATGCCGATAATGTAAAAATGGATAAAATCACACTGCGCTATATTCTTGACAATTCTACAGCCCTGACTGCATATGAGTCCGGTGAGGTTGACGGTATAAGAAATATTCCGTCTTCAGATTTTGCAAGATTAAAGGCAGAAGATGCCGGCGTTAATTCTGTGCCAAGTTACGGTACGGTTTACTACAATATCAACTGCGAAAAAGAGCCGTATAATAATCCGCTCGTCAGAAAAGCATTAAATCTTGCAGTTGACAGAGAGGCCATTATTAAAAACGTCATTCAGATTGATGCCACACCGGCTTATAATTTCCTTGCACCGGGCTATACAGTTGACGGTAAGGATATGATGGACGGCGTTAGTACAAGAGGTTTAAGTGCGACAGCAGATGTGGAGGCTGCAAAGGCAGCGCTTGCAGAGGCAGGCTATCCAGACGGTGAAGGCTTCCCGACATTGCATCTTTCTTATTATTCAGATGATACTGTAAAGAAAACGGCAGAAGCCATTGCTGAGATGTTAGAGACAAATTTAGGTATTGATGTTGAAGTAAATTCAGCAGAGTGGGCTGTATTTTATGAAGATGTATTAAATGGCAATTACGATGTATGTGCAATGGGCTGGACAGCAGATTACACACACCCGATGAGCTTTATGCCGCTGCTTGTGACAGATGATGCCAATAACCTTGGTTTCTACAGTAATAGTGAGTATGATGCGCTCGTAAAGAAGGCGGAGGCAGAAACAGACGCTTCAAAGTGTGCCGAGATTTTACTTCAGGCGCAGGATATCGCGATGGAAGAATATCCGTTCATTAACCTTTATTACAAGAATAATAATTACTTAATGAAGGATTATGTTCAGGGTGCCTATATGGCGTCAAACGGCAATCTTTATTTTAAAAATGCGACAGTGGCAAAATAAGGAGAAAATTTCAGATGCGATGTATCATTCAGACAGAAGGTATCGGAGATATGGTATTTGAACTGTATCCCGACGCGGCACCGCTGACCGTGAAGAATTTCTGTAATACGGCAAAGCGCGGTTTTTATGACGGACTTTTATGGTGCCGTATTGTTAAAGATTATGTGATTCAGTCGGGATCGCCTGATAATGATATTATGACAGACAGTGACTGGCATATAAAAGGAGAATTTTATGAAAACGGTATCGAAAATCCGATCAGACATCAGCGCGGTGCGATTTCAATGGCAAGAGATGACGGTTATGATACTGCGGGAACACAGTTTTTTGTAGTCCATAAGGATGCCCAAAAGCTTGACGGACGCTACGCGGCTTTCGGACAGATGCTTTCGGGATTTGATGTGCTTGATAAGATTGCAGAAACATTATCATTGAAGAAGATTAAAAAAGGCCGGGAACCTTAAAAAAATAAAGGTTTCCGGTCTTTTTCTGACAATTTGTTAAAGAATTGTGAATAATTGCTCTTGAAAAAACAATGGATTTATGACATAATTAATACAAGTTTATGTAATAATCTCGTAATAATTATGCGTGAGAAGTGGAGGAAGTATGAAAAAACAGATAAAAAGGCTTGTGGCAGCCGGATTGATGACGGTGCTTATGGTGTCTGAGCTGTCAGCTTTAAGTATGCCGTCAGTTATGGCTGCATCCACAGGAAAAGTCAATACCTCGGCGCTGAATTTAAGAAGCGGAGCGTCCACATCGACGGGAATCATCGGTGTTTTATATAAGGGTACATCCGTGACGATTACAGGAACAAGCGGCGACTGGTATAAGGTGAAAGTGAATGTGGGCGGAAGATCCAAAAGCGGCTATGTACATTCGGATTATATTACGAAGGATTGCGGCAGCACAGGAA
>USSL01000274.1 GCA_900557175.1 uncultured Eubacteriales bacterium | reverse complement strand
ATCCTGTCCGGCATGGATGAATGCTTCAGAGATGGGATTTTTTCCGTTTTTTTTCATCATGTTATTTTTTTGTTAAAAAAGTTTACTATTGGTAAACTTAAAATAAAGTAATTGTTGACAAGCAGGAATTTTTATAGTATAAATATTTTTGGATAAATTAACTATGAGATTTACGGGGTGAGAAAAGATGACACAGAGAATATGCTTTTTAGGCCGCGGCGGTGTCGGCAAGACAATTCTTGTCTCAAATATAAGTGCGGCACTTGCAAAGGAAGGTTATCATGTCCTTCAGGTCGGCAATGATATGTGCTTAAATTCGACAGAACTTTTACGGGAAAGTAAGGAGATTACGCCGGTACTTGATGAGTTCCGTCTGAAATATGATATTTGTGTTGAGGATTATCTTGTACATACACCGTCGGGAGTGTATTGTCTTGAACTTGGCAATATTGATCCGGGTGCAGGCTGTCAGGCACGGGGCGTCAGCATTGTCGATGAGATGATGGCACAGCAGGGGCTTCTTGATAAGTATAAAATTGATGTCATCATTTATGATATTGCCGGAGATACGCCGTGTACGGGTTATATTCTTCCAATCCGCGAGAAGATTATGGACAAGGTTGTTTTAGTGACAAATGACAGATATCCGTCAGTGTCGACAGTCAATTGTCTGATGAGTGCGGTGCTTCGTCAAAAGGAAGCGCACCCGCCGGTATTTCTTCTTGAAAATCATACGGACAGACTCTCAGACAGGGCGCTTCTTGATGCCTATGCAAAGGAGACAAATATAACACTTTTAGGCTGCGTTGCTTATGACGAACTGACGGAGAGAGCCGCCTTGATGGATGAGACGGTTGTGTGTGAATATCCGGAAAGTGAGGCGGCACAGGCGCTGACGCAGCTTGCTAAAAAGATTGTTGCAGCGACACAGGCAAGTGAGCCGAAACCATTTTGCCGGACAGAGCTTCTTTTATGGCAGCACCAGTGGAAGCTTAAAAAACTTGAGAAACTAAAGAGAATGAAGTGATGAGCGTGTATGATTTAGTGATTAATAACGGGTTTGTCGTGGATACGGTCAGTAAGACAAGCACCATTTTAAATGTTGGCGTCACGGACGGCAAAATTGCGGCAGTGACGAAGGAGACGCTTTGCGGCAATATAACGATTGATGCGGCAGGCAAGTATGTCTGTCCGGGATTTATTGATGTGCATGGGCATATCGACGGCCATTTTTACAGTGCGAAGCTGTCTGCCTGCCAGGGAATTACGACAACGATCGGCGGCAACTGCGGGCTGAGCCCTTTAGATATTGGAAGATTTTTTGATGAACAGACAGCCTCCGGTTTTTATATCCATCAGGCGGAGTTTATCGGCCATTCTTTTACGCTGCGTCAGGCCGTCGGCCTGACAGATACGTGGCAGAAGGCAAGCCGGGAACAGATAAAAAAGATGGAGGCGCTTGCGTCAGCAGCCCTTGATGCAGGTGCCTGCGGCATTTCGTTCGGCCTTGATTATTCACCGGGCGCTTCGCTTGAAGAAATGCGGGCGCTGTGTGCTGTTGCCGCAGCAAAAAATAAACCGATGGCTGTCCATACAAGACTTTTTACAGATAATGATATTAATTCACTCTATGAGGTGCTTGCGGCGGCAAAATCGACCGGTGTTGCTGTTTTAATTTCTCATTTTGTTTACCAGTACGGCAACGGCAGTATGGAGGAAGCACTGGAAATTGTGGATAAGGCAAGAAGCGAAGGACTGAACATATTTATTGACAGCGGCATGTACACCGACTGGTCAACTTATGTCGGGACGGAAACATACAGTGAGGATGCTATCCGCGACAATGGCTATGTGTTCGGCGATTTTGTTGTGGCAACCGGAAAATATGCAGGGCAGCAGATGACAAAGCCGATTTATGATGACCTGCGCGCCAATTTTCCGGATGAGTCTGTCATCTGTTTTACGGGAAAACAGGAAGAAATTTATATGGCGCTGATGAAAGATTATGCCATGCCGTCAACAGATGCCGGCGCCTATGAAGAAGGCGAGGGACACCCTCAGATTGCAGGAACGTATCCGAAATATCTTATTGAAATGGTGAGAGAGCATCAGTATCTTACAATGGAGGAAGCTGTCTATAAGGCGTCACTTCTTCCGGCAAAGTTTTTTAAGCTGGAGAAAAAGGGCATCATTGCACCGGGGATGGACGCGGATATTGTTGTTATTGATTTAAAAAATCTTAAGGACAACGTGGCATTTCCGCATCTCGGAAAACCGGATGGAAAGCCGGAGGGAATTGATGAGGTCATTGTCGCCGGAAAACCTGTTGTGCATGAAGGATATTTTACAAAAATAAGACCGGGAAGGATAATTCAATGAAAGATTTAGTAAGGGAAGAAAAGCCAGTCATACTGGAATTGAAAAATATAAAGAAAAGTTTTGGAGAGACCGGTGTGCTAAAGGGCGTCAGTCTTTCAATCAGAGAAGGTGAGTTTGTCACGCTTTTAGGCTCATCAGGCTGCGGAAAAACGACAACACTCCGAATTATTGCCGGTCTTGAAGCGCCGGATGAAGGCGAGGTTATTCTTGCCGGTGAGCCAATGGGTGATAAGGCTCCGGAAAAGAGGGATGTGAATACTGTATTTCAAAATTATGCCCTGTTTCCGCATATGACGGTCTTTGAAAATGTGGCTTTCCCCCTTCGTTTGAAGAAGGTAGACAAGGCTGAGATCGAACGCCGTGTTTCAGAAGTCTTGAAAATGGTCCAGTTAGCAGGATTTGAAAAACGTTCAATCCAAAAATTATCGGGTGGTCAACGCCAGCGGGTAGCTATTGCACGGGCTATTATCAATGAACCACGAGTGGTTCTTTTAGATGAGCCCTTGTCTGCACTTGACTTGAAACTGCGGACAGACATGCAGTATGAGTTGCGAGAATTGCAACAACGCTTGGGAATTACCTTTGTCTTTGTTACCCACGACCAAGAAGAAGCCCTC
>USSL01000273.1 GCA_900557175.1 uncultured Eubacteriales bacterium | reverse complement strand
ACTGCTTTTGAAAAAGTGCCGAGATAAATAACCTTTTCATTCGTATCAATACCTTGAAGACTTGGCACAGGTTTTCCTTTATAGCGAAATTCACTGTCATAATCATCCTCGATAATATAGCGGTTTTCCCCGGCAGCTGCCCATGAAAGAAGCTCAAGGCGGCGTTTGATCGGCATAATGCTTCCGAGCGGAAAATGGTGGGATGGCGTGACGTAGGCCGCTGTGGCGCCGCTTAAATTTAAGTGGCGGATGCTCATACCGTGATTGTCAAGGGGGACAGGGCATATTTTTTTGCCGAGACAGTTTAAAATGTTGATAGCCTGTCTGTAGGATGGATCTTCAACGGCATAGATGGCATTTTCACCTAAAAGCTGCGAGAGCAGTATAAAAAGGTAGTCTGTTCCGGCGCCGACAATCATTTGCTCCGCCGTGCAGCGGACGCCGCGGGACTGGTGGAGATAGCCGGCAATGGCTTTTCTGAAGTCTTCGTCACCCTGTGGGTTGCCGGATTCAAAAAGTGTGAAATTGCGCTCGTCATAAAAAATATCTTTGGCAATTTTCCGCCATGTGCCAAATGGAAAGTTTTCTAAATCAACGCCGTAAGGTGAAAAAACATAAACTTTTTCGGAGGTACTGTGGCTGCCTTTTGGTGCGTGACTGCCTTTTGGTATGTGATTGCCGGAGACTATGGCGGCAGTACTTACAGGCGGCATCATATTTTCAATATCACATACAAAATAGCCGCGCTTTGGCGAAGATTCGATATAGCCTTCATCCATTAACTGTCCGTAAGCCATATCGACTGTATTGCGGCTGACCTGAAGGTGGGTTGCCAAAAGACGGGTAGACGGCAGCTTTGTCTGAAAGGGCAGACTACCGTTCTCGATTTCCTGACGGATATATTGGTAAATCTGTGTATATATATGAACCTTTGAACTTGTATCAATGTTTGGCGTAATCATGGACATAGTTATACTCCTTATTAAAGTGGTTTGTTTGATACTAGCATATTTTCGGATAATCGACAAGACCAGTTTGAAGAAGAAAAAGCTCTTTTAGGACAAAAAGTTGAAATTGACAGTCCTTTTGTGATAAAATGACAACAAAAACGAAAAATGGAGATGATCAGATGATTCATATAAAAGATGAAGCAGTAGCGATTGCTGATGATGTTATTGCACTGCGGCGGTATTTTCATATGCACCCTGAGCTTGGAATGCAGGAATATGAGACAAGCGCTAAAATTAAAGAGGAACTTGAAAAACTGAATATTTCATATAAAAATTGTGGTGAAACAGGCGTGATTGCACAAATCGGGACAGGTAAGAAGCTGATTGCCTTAAGAGCCGACATGGACGCTTTAAGTATTCAGGAAAAAAGCGGTGTTTCCTATGCCTCTGTCAACGACGGCGTAATGCATGCCTGCGGCCACGACGCCCATACGGCGGCGCTTCTTGGCGCAGCACGCATTTTAAAGGCGCATGAGGCAGAGTTAAAGGTGGGTGTACGACTGCTTTTTCAGCCGTCAGAGGAAAACTGCAAGGGCGGCCGCTTCTTTTGCGAAAACGGTGCGCTTGACGGCGTGGACGAGGTGTACGGCATTCATATTTTTACGGATGTGCCGGTTGGAAATATTTCGATTGAAGCCGGTCCGAGAATGGCGTCTACAAGCAGCTTTAAAGTAAAAATCACAGGCAGGGCAGGGCATGGCGCAAAGCCTCAGCAGTGTGTTGATGCAACGGTTGCCGCCTGTGCCTGCATTATGAATCTTCAGACAATTATAAGCCGGGAGACAGATCCGGTTGATTCGGCCGTTGTCACCGTCGGCAGCTTAAAAAGCGGAAGCCAGTATAACATTATTTCCGGTGAGGCTGTCTTTGAGGGAACAGTCCGGGCATTTTCGGAGGAGAGGGCTGAACACATTGAAGCGTCGTTAAAGCGCATTGTCAATATGACAGCGGAAGCTTACGGTGCTAAGGCCGATGTCGTATTTTTGCGTTCACAGCATCCGGTTGTCATTAATGATGCAGCGCTCACAGAGCGGCTGACGGAAAAAGCCAAGGTGCTTTTTGGCAAAGACAGATTATGCCATGTGCCTCCGATGATGCTCGGTGAGGATTTTTCCTTTTATCAGCAGACTGTTCCCGGTGTCTTTATGTTTGCCGGCGGCGGAAATCCGGAAATCGGCTGCGGTTATCCGAACCATCACGATTGCTTTAATATCGATGAGCGCGTGCTCACAGACAGTGTGATGCTGCATTTGATGGCTGTATGTGCGGCAGAGGAAGCTTTGGGAGGCAATGAAAATGATTAAGGCTTGTATTTTTGATTTAGACGGCACACTTGCCGATACAATAGAATCTATATGGTATTCATCGAATGAGGCGCTGGCGGCTGTCGGTCTGCCGGCTCAGCCGATGGACGATTACAAATATTATGCCGGCGACGGTGCAAAGGTGCTTATAGAGCGGGCGCTTCGCGCTGCCGGCGATGAGGCACTTGTTCATTTTGACAAGGCATATGCCGTGTACGGCGATTTTTTTAAAAAGGATTGTACGTATAAAGTAACAGTATTTGACGGTATAAAGGAGACGCTTGATGCCTTAAGAGCGCGGGGTTTAAAGCTTGCAGTGCTCTCAAATAAACCACATGAGCGTGCTATTGATGTCGTGCATAAGCTTTTCGGTGAAAATTACTTTGATATGATTCAGGGACAGGTGGATGGTGTGCCGAGAAAACCCGCACCTGACGGTGCCTTAAAAATTGCAGAAGCTTTTGGCGTGCGTACAGATGAGTGCCTTTATGTGGGTGATACAAATACGGATATGCAGACGGGGCGCGGTGCAGGGATGTATACGGTCGGTGTGCTTTGGGGCTTCAGGCAAAAAAAAGAGCTGGAAGATAATGGGGCGATGGAAATTATCAGCCATCCGTCGGAGCTTATCGGTATTGCAGACAGAAAGGTTCGCTTAGTTGTCACTGATGTTGACGGCACATTGATTAAACCCGGTGTGCCTGAACTTGAGG
>USSL01000272.1 GCA_900557175.1 uncultured Eubacteriales bacterium | reverse complement strand
CGACGAAATCCGTCAACTTGTCAAAGGCGTTATGATTGAAAGCTACATCGTCGAAGGCGCACAAAAAATCGACTGTGAACACCATACATATGGCCAGTCAATCACAGATCCATGCCTTGGCTGGGAAGACTCCGAGCGCCTCATCTACGAAATCGCTGAAAGAGCATAACCTTAAATTCCAGAAAATAATAAATGCCCGGCAATCATTTAACTTTGCACAGTGTGTATCTGATGATACATCGCAAGAGATAAATGATTGCCGGGCGCTTATTTATATTCTGCATTCCCGTTATTTTTTTAACTATTATTTTCCTCTTTTAATTTTTCACAACATGCCAGTCTCTGGCCTTCGCCTGCTGTTTACGCTCTCGGATGAGCTCTTGAATAAACTTCTTTAATCCTGTTATTTGTCATCTTCGCATAAATCTGAGTTGTCGATACATCTGAATGGCCAAGCATCTCCTGAACCGAATGCAGGTCTGCGCCGTTTTCCACAAGGTGGGCTGCAAATGAATGTCTCAATGTATGCGGCGTGATATCTGTCTCAATACCTGCACGCTTTGCATACTGCTTAAGTACTTTCCAAAAACCCTGACGGCTCATCGGCTGGCCGTTACAATTTGTGAACAATATATCTTCATTCTCTGTATGAAGCATCGCCTGACGGGAGTGCACAAGATAATTTCTAAGTGCCTCACCGGCAGCATGTCCAAACGGAATGATCCGCTCTCTCACACCGTCTTTGCAGCATATATATCCATTTTGCAAATTGACATCGCCGACCTTTAAAGATATAAGTTCACTGACGCGGATGCCTGTCGCATATAAAAGCTCCATCATCGCCTTATCCCGGATTTCCTTATTACTCGTTCCCGACGGCTGTGCAAGCAGCAGTGAAACTTCTTCAACAGTTAATATACCGGGAAGTTTCTTTTCAATCTTCGGTGCCTTTAAAAGGCTTGCCGGATCATCTTTGACAATATGCTCTTTTTGAAGATATGTAAAAAAGGCTTTCAGTGTCGCTATACTTCTTGAAATCGTCGAAGCCGCAAACTTTTCCCGCTCCATCATCAGCATATATGAGTTCATCACTGTATAGTTAATTTTTTTAACATCAGCGATGCCGTTGTCTGCCAAAAAACCTGCAAACTTCAGTAAATCTCTCTTATATGACAATACTGTATTTTTCGATGATTTTTTAACTGATATTAAATATTCGACAAAATCCTCAATATACTGATTCATAGCTTCTCCTTCATTCGTAAATAGACCTCTTATTCCCCATTATACTCAAAATATTCAAGGAAATCAAACAAAAAATATTTGACAAAGCCGCCAAAAATCAGCATTTTAGGCAAAAAACACAAGATAAAGACTGGCTTTGATTTTATGTCTACTATATATTGTAAAAATATTTTTAAAAAAATTTTTCGACCTGCCGGACAACAAATGGATTGACATAACTTTCCACGGCACAGCCCAGAATAACAAGCACTGCAAAAACCGCTGCAAGCACCGCGCGCCGCTGATTTAGCCGGCTGGCAGACGTATGTCCTATTGTATCATCGAATTTATTATTGTCAACCATTTTTAATAAAAAAATATAAATCGGGACATAAATTATATATTGAGGAAACAGCAGCGCCGCAGCAACCAAAATGCCGCCGTAGCCATAGACCATCGCCGCAAGTGAAACAATACACCCAAAAGATGCGCCGAAGATGGCGGTCATCCCCGCAAACAGCACCGGCGTCCTAAAAGCGGCTGCCAGTACCGACAATACTAAAAAAGAAGCCAGTCTGCTGATACATAAATAAATAAAAAAGTATATATCCTCAAACGGCTTCTTCGTTAATTCACGGACATAGGCTGTTAAAACAGACGTGTCCATGACAGATGTCCTGACCATGTAGTTGACGAGTACTGTACCTGCAGCCATGCCGGCACAAAATATACAAAGCCACATATAGCTGCGTTTTTTTGTGTCACCCTTCATATTGACCTCCCAAAGCTTATTTTACAGCATTGCTTCCATCTCTGCTTTTTAAATATATGCCATGAAAAAGTTCAATATGACTCAGACGGACGGCCTGTTGTCCTCATACCCGTATATTGCAAAAATACCTGCTCCGGCAGCTGAGGTCCCGCCCAATCGTTAGATTCTAAATCTGACTTTTGGGTGCCGTCTCAGTCCGGGCAGGCATTTTTTAATTATTCATCCCAGTTATGATAAACATTCTGAACATCGTCATCTTCATCGAGCATATCCAATGTTCTGTTAATTTTCTTAATATCTTCCTCATTTGTAAGTGCTGTCCATGTCTGAGGAATCATTGTCACCTCGGCAGAAGCCATCGGAATACCGGCAGCCTCAAGGCCTTCTCTGACTGCTGAGAAATCATCCGGCGCTGTCGTAATCTCATAGCTGTCTTCCTCGTCAGAAAAATCTTCGGCACCTGCGTCAAGCGCGATCATCATAAGCTCATCGGCATCGCCCTCGTATTCTTCCTTATCGACAATAATAAGACCTTTTTTATCAAACATATAAGATACACAGCCCATAGCGCCGACAGAGCCGCCGCCCTTTGTAAAAGCGCTGCGCACATTGGCTGCTGTTCTGTTTCTGTTATCTGTCAGTGTCTCAACAATAATTGCAACACCGCTTGGACCGTAGCCTTCATAAGTTACTGTCTCATAGTTGACAGAGTTAATATCTCCGGCTGCTCTTTTAATACCGCGCTCAATTGTATCATTTGGCATATTGTTGGACTTTGCTTTGGCGATAACATCACGCAGCTTGCTGTTGTTATCAGGATTCGGGCCGCCTTCTTTGACGGCAATCGCTATTTCTTTACCGATAATTGTAAAAATCTTACCCTTAGCGGCATCATTTTTTTCTTTTTTATGTTTTATGTTGGCGAACTTTGAATGTCCAGACATAATAACACTCCTTTTCTAATTGTATTCATACCGAGAGTATTCTATCATCAATCCGGCAAAACTTCAAGTATTTACCGCATTTTCTTTAATCCT
>USSL01000271.1 GCA_900557175.1 uncultured Eubacteriales bacterium | reverse complement strand
CTGTTCGCGCAAAAGTGCAACCTGATCTTCGATAAAATTTTCCATATTCCAATTTTTTTGTGAGCCGCATACATTAAAAATAAAATCGGCCAGTACATCTGTCTTATCCTCCGGCCAAACTGCAAGCTTTCTTTCGCAGACTGCAGGTTCATGACAAACTGCAAGCATCGGAATACCGCAGCCGTAGATTTCTTCGGACACATCAATGCGGACACCGTCAACGATATGGTTCGGACCGCCGTTTAAAATAATACCTTTAACATTCGGAAGCTTTGCTAATTCTTCCTTTGTAATATCATGCGGATGAATCTCACTGTAAACGCCCATTGCACGTATTTCACGGGCAAGTGCTGCATTTTCTTCGCTGCCTAAATCCAAAATAACAATCATATCCTGTTTCATGTTATCTTCTCCCTTACAAAGTATTTTGCTGCCGGAATAAATTCCCGTTTTTTAAAAGTATACCTGTAGAATACCGCAAAATCCGCCTGTCTGCAAGTCATTTTCCAAAATATCTCTCAGTTTCATCAAATATCAGACGGCTGTTTTTACTATCCATATTTTGCCGAAAACGGCAAACATCCCAAGCGAAACAGCAAGCGTCACAAGCTCAGCCGCCGGCATCGCTGCCCATACACCGTAAACACCCATAAACAGCGGCAAAATAAAAATAAAAGCGACGACAAGCACAAGTGAGCGCAGCAATGAAATCACTGCGGATATAAGTCCGCTGCCAAGCGCTGTAAAATAGCCGGACATAAAAACATTTACACCGATAAATAAAAACAAAATACCAAATATACGAAGCCCCTCCCACGTCAGGTCAAACACATGACCGGGTTCTGTAAAAAGGCCGATAATTGACGGACCTAAAAAATTTGAAGCTGCAAAAACGAGTACAGAACTCACGGCAATCGTTATAAAACTGTACCGGAGTGTTTCTTTAATTTTATTCATATTTCCCGATCCGACATTGTAACTTATAATCGGCGCTGTTGCCACTGAAATTCCCATATACAATGCGATGAAGAAATAATAAATGTACATAATAATCGTGATTGCCGCAATACCGTCCTCACCGTAATATTTAAAAATAATTGTATTAAATAAGAATGTTGTAATGCCTGTTGATAATTCTGTAAACATTTCGCTGCTGCCGTTCGTGCAGGCATGAAGCAATGCACGGTAATCTGCCTTCGGGCGTGCAAAACGGATGGTCGAAAATTTCAGAAAATAAACGAGACCGATAAGGGCACTGATTGTAATTGATACAGCGGTACCTAAAGCTGCACCGAATGTTCCCAAATTCATCACACCGACAAAAATATAATCTAAGATTACATTGAGGATAAGTCCTGTCGATGACATCGCAAGCGCCACCTTAGGACTTCCGTCTGTCCGGACAAGATATTCAAAAAACAACTTAAATGACATTGGCAGTGTACTTGCAAAAATCACACCCATATACGGAAGCACATGGGGCATCAGACGCTTGCTGGCACCGAGCATGGCTGCTGCCGGCCGTAAAAAAATCAGTCCTGCCGCTGTAAAAACAATCGAAAATATAAGAAGTACAACACATATGAAACTGAACAAGCTGCGTACCTTCTCCCATTTTCCCTGTCCCATACGCTCGCCGATCATCGCCCCTGAGCCCGTTGCAAGCATTACGGCAGCACCGAATATAACACACGTTACGGGAATTGCAATGTTGATGCCTGCAAGCGCATCCGAGCCTGCATATTTTGACACAAAAAACCCGTCAATGGTCGTATAAAATGACAAAAAAATCATTGTGATTATTGAAGGCACGAGGTTTTTTAAAAACTGCCCGTAGGTTGCCTTTTTTTCAAATTCCTTAATCATCATAAAATCCTCCTGATTGATGTTGTAAATATTTTGTCACAGTCTTATAATAAAGGATATAGTTACTATAAGGTCAAGAGGAGTTTTAAAAAATGAAAGACTTTTTTTCAATTGGAGAACTTGCCGGATATCAGAAGATTTCAAAACAGACTTTGATTTTTTATGATAAAATCGGACTTTTTAAACCGGCCTATACAAATCCCGAAACCGGTTACAGATACTACAGCGCACTCCAACTGGACACGCTGGACACAATTATTGTCATGAAAACCATCGGATTTTCTTTAGAAGAAATCAAGACTTATATGGAAAATAGAAATTTTGAGACAAGCCGTGAAAGCTTCCGCCATCAGATTGAGGTCATTGACCGACAGCTTGAGACGCTTGGCACAATCAAAAAACGTCTGCTTCAAAAATGTGCGACTCAGGATGAATTCCGTCAGCAGATAAAACAGATGCCAAATCAAAATGTTCATATAGAAAACGTGCAGAAGCGCTATATTTTCTGTCAGCCTGTGGCGCCGCCCTATTCACTGGCCGATATAAGTCTTGCCACGAAAAAATGTTTTACAGCGGCTGCCGCAAAAAATGTGCCTATTTTTTATGAGGTCGGCGTCAGTGTTCCAAGAAAGCATCTGTACGCCGGACACTATGTGGCGGCCTCGCTCGCCTTTCTCTCATCTGAATATGCCAAAGACATCAATGAATTAAAATGTCTGCCTGCCGGACGCTGCGTCGTCGCCTACCATTACGGAGAATATTTAAAAATCGACGGTACATATGAAAAAATATTTGAATACTGCAAAAAAAATCATTTAGACATCATCTCCGACTCCTACGAATTTTGCATCCATGACAACCTGACCGCCGGAAACGAAAAAGAATACATCACAAAAATCATGTTCTACATAAAATAAACACGGCGAAACCTCTATAAATTCACACTACATACATACTTTTTAAGTAATAAAATACGGTATGCATATTTTTGTGCAGCGTGCATTCTGCGCACGCCAAACAAAACATATGCATACCATATTTTTTACTTATCATCCAATTTAAGCACACTCATAAATGCTTTTTGCGGAATTTCCACATTACCTATCTGGCGCATCCGCTTTTTACCTTCTTTTTGCTTTTCAAGAAGCTTCTTCTTACGAGATATATCTCCTCCGT
>USSL01000270.1 GCA_900557175.1 uncultured Eubacteriales bacterium | reverse complement strand
AGATATCTTATCAACATCCTTGCTGGCTTCGATTTTAATCCCTTTATTATTTACTTTTTTGGCCCATTTTTCAAGGTCATTAGAATTGTAAACAATAGCTTCAGCATTTGTCATTGTCGCAACTTGCTTTGCACTTGGTTCAAATTCATGAACTTCCTGATTAGCAGGGACAATATTTTCGACATCGACTTTGTCACCAACAATTGCCTTCGTAAACTCATACATTGGCTCAAAAGTCGTGACAACTTCTGGCTTACTGGCTGATTTTTGACAACCTGCCAAGAGTAAAACTGCTGGAATAGCAAGTAACATCAATATCTTTTTCATTGAAATTCCTCCTTTTAATTAAAGTTCTTAACCAACATTCTTTTCGAGTTTTTTCACTTATGTGAATTTGTATGTTTTTATTATATATATTACTCATTCGTTTGTCAATAGTTACCACCAATTTTTATTTAAAACTTTTAACTAATTGTTCTTTTGACACCTTTTAAATTAATCATTTAAGCTTTTATAGTTTTTTCATTCGTCCAAGAATTTTCTGATCAGCCATCATATTCCAAATTTCAGCTCGGCCTTTCTCTTTAACCCCAAAAAAGGAGACTTCGCCCGAAGGTAAAGTCTCCTTTTTTTTGCCGCCCTACTGTCCGGCCATAACATTCTCACCATTTTCACTTTTCTTTTTCTGCAGCATTAAGACACCGAAAGCGCCGAGAAGCACAACAGCCATGCCGATGTACTGATTTGCAGACATCGTCTGTCCGAACAGCACAAAAGCAAGAATCGTTGAAACAATCGGCATGAGCAGCAGAAATACTTTGACGATCCACACCGGAAAGCGGCGCAGGTCATAATAATAAACAAGATAAATTCCCGTCTGTCCCAGTCCTGCAAGGAGCGCTGCCAAAAGCAGTCCGCTGTCTTTTGAAAGCTTTCCGAGCAGCCCGAGATCACCGTGGATCACCGCAGCTGCCGTAAAAAAGATCATCGTTACAAAATTATTATAAAATGCGATGACATTATCTTTTGCCGGATTATTTTTATCAAGCTGGACACTTTTAATGACAAAGGCATTGATAGATACAAACAGAGCGCTCAATATGAAAAATATCGTTCCGGCATTGCCGATGGAAAAGTTTGTAAAATCTACACCCATCACTAAAAATACGCCAAAAAGCATCACGAAGACACATGCCCAGTCTGCCGCCTTGAATTTTGTCTTATATATAAATATAGATATGAGATTGACAAAAATAATATCGCATTTTAAAAGCGCTGTTCCGCTGCCTGCCGGCGAGAGGCTTAAGCCTATAAACGCCGTCAGGTCAAGCAGGAAACCGAGTACGCCGATGAGCAGAAGCCGCCCTAATATACCTTTAACTTTCAAAAGCAGCTTAAGCTCATCTTTTTTAAACATGATGATCGTCAGCAGGATCATTGTAATAAATCTTATAATAATTCCGGTGGGAAACTGGGACATTTTCCCAGGCTCGGCCATTCTCACGACCGTCTGCTGGCTCGCCACATAATAGCCGCCCCATATGACGGCAATGAGAATGAGCGGTGCCATCTGCTTCGGTTTCATAAACACTCCCACCTTAAATCATGTATGTTCTTATAAGTCTGCACAGATCGTCATAACCTGCGATAAAGCCGGCTAATGTATCTTTAAAGCCGCCGTAATTTACAAAGTCTTCAGGCGTCATAGCATCAGCGTCAAAGGATTTATGAAATTCCGGTATTTTGTTAAGCTCATTCATTATGTGCTCCGGCACTGCATCGTCCATTCTTGACACAACATCTATATCGCTTGCATTAAGGCGTTTATGCCAGCTGTAATTGATTGTCTGCGCCAGATCGCCGCCGATAAGCTGCGACCAATGGTAATGGTTTCTGTTTGCCGCAGACAAAAGACGCGTTGTATAGCCTCGTTCCTTATAAATTCTGTAAGCCTCTTTGATAACGGCAACGCCGCCCCATTCAAGGCATTCAGGATCGACAACCTGTCCCGTCTGAGATACAGATTTCTTTAACCAGTCATCTGTACGCCCGATCATCAATGTACATACAGGTCCCATTGTATCGACAGGCAGCCCCTCTGCCTTTCTTCTGTTTAAACCGCGCTCAACAGCTTCTGCAACAGCGACAGCCTGAGCAACTGTAAAGGATATCGTCGCATTGATGCTCGCGCCGCGGTATGTCACTTCTTCCATCGCCGCGATTCCTGCCGCAGACGCCGGCATTTTAATCATCATATTTTTGCCGAGGCTGTTTAAATGCATCGCCTGCTCAACCATTTTTTCCGTACTTCTGTAAAACTTGGCGTTTGTCTGAATAGACAGACGGCCTTTTTTGCCGTTGAATTTCTCATAAACCGGCAGAAGCTTTTTCGAGCGCAGCGCGCCGACCTCGTCAATCAATGCCCACACAATCTCATCTTCCGTCGCTGTCGGCATTTCTTTGATAAGCCCTTTGATCCTCGGCTCCCACACGTCCATTTCCTGCTTAATGACATTTCCGACAATGATCGGATTGCTTGTCGCGCCGACAATACCTCTCTCAAGCCCGTAATCCAGTTCTTCCTCACCACAGGAATCCATCCATATATCTGTCATCGGAAACTTTACCGCACATTCATGTAATTTACCCAAAAATTCACTCATGACCTTTTCCTCCCATCTGTCATTCTTTTGCCGTGCCGTCCCATGCATTTCTGAAAACGCCGAGACCGTAAGTTGTAAACGGGTGCTCGAAGCTGTCTTTGTAAACCTGAAGTCCCGCTGTCACAATATCTGCGCCCATTGCCGCAAAATCGCCAATCTGACGGCCATTTCTCACAGCTGCCACGATGATTTCCGTCTCATAACCGTAATTTCTGTAAATATCGATAATATCTGCGATATAGTCTGAGCTGTCACCGCTGTTTTCTTTCCAGCCGACGAAAGGCGACACAAATTTTGCCCCCAGCTTTGCGGCCGGGATCGCCTGTGACGGTGAAAATACAAGCGTCACATGTGTGCGGATACCCATTGCCTCAAGCTTTCTC
>USSL01000269.1 GCA_900557175.1 uncultured Eubacteriales bacterium | reverse complement strand
GATATTATTCCAGTGACTGGAGTTCAGACGTGTGCTCTTCCGATCTTTATGCACAAAAAATGTAGAAAATGACATTATATATTGTAATTTTGGCAAGAAAATGGTATTAATGTGTTAAATAAAGGAGAGGGGGGCGTTTATGGACAAAACCTTGCTGTCTTTGAAAAATATATATCGTTTATTTATGGTTCAGGATTTTCCGGTATATTCGGAGGCGGTATTTAGTGAAAGAAATCGGCGCGGAATGACGCTTGTAAAGTTTTGACAGACATATTCAGCGGAGGATTTCCGCATGGGTAAATATGGGAAAATGATGTGGCGTTCAGAGGGAAAACGTAATCGTCATATTTCAGCAGTGATTAATCGCACGGGAACCCAGTCTGCTTATGTTTATTATGAAGAAGAATGTGTCAGACTGCTTACAGTCAGCGTTTTAAAGCGTCAGCAAGAACTGTTTGAGGACTTTTTAAAAAGCAGGGAATTTTCTTCCAAAGCTTTCTTGTGGAAATTGGATGCCTATTTGAGTCGTTTGGAAGAAGATCCGTACTTTAATCGGGCGTCGGGCATTTTCTTAAAAAAATATTATAGAAAAATCGAGGAACATTTGCATGATGAGGGCAACTGTATTTTTTATAGTGCATGGATGCTCACAATGCTGACTGTTTTTGCTTTGGCGGGAAGCAAAATGGAAACTTTAACGAAACATCCCTGTCTTATACACCCTTTTACGGAAATGACAGAAACCGGAGAATTTTTGAAAAAAAATAAAAAAGAGCTTCGTTTTTTGACAAAGCAGACAGGTGCGTTTGGCAGAAGTGCCCTGCAAAGGCAGCATTTCTTTGGACGGGAAACAGAATTGTTTGAGCTGCGTCAAATGGTGATCCGTGGCGGCCATTATTTGATTTCCGGTATGGGAGGTATCGGGAAAACAGAGCTTTTAAGACAGCTTTTGCAAGTTTGTGCTGAAGAAAATCTTTGCGATGCAGCTGCATTAATTTCTTATGAAAATAATATGGCAATGAGTTTTGTGACTGCTTTTGGCAAAACCGGCGACACCAGTTTGAATCAAAGATTTATGGAAATTTTAGGGGATATACGGCGGCTTAAAAATACGCGGGTGCTGATTCTCATAGACAATATAGAGTATACTGTTCTGAAAGATGAAGGCATTAGAGAAATTCTTGATTTGCCGGCAACGGTGATTGCAACCTCGAGGGTGAAGAAAATTTCGGGATTTAAGACCTTTGAAGTGAAAAGTATCAGTGCTGATGCCGGAAATTTAGTTTTTCGTGATCATTACATGAAAAAAATGACAGAGGAAGATAAAGCGGCGCTTTCGCAGATTTTAAGTATCGAAAGCAGCAGACATCCGCTGACACTGCGATTTTTAGGCAGGGCAGCATGTTATGGAAATTATAGTGTTCGTGAACTGAAGGAACAGTTTACAAAAGACAGCGGACAAATTTTTATAGAGGGAAAGACAGCGGCTGTTTTTCTGCAACAAATTTATGAGCACATATATCAATTAAATAATTTGAGCCATGAAGCAAAGTATCTGTTGGATATTTACACAAAATTGCCTTACAAAACTTATTCAGCAGGCTTCATTCAGGCGTTTTTTATGGCGCCGGAAGAAAGCGATGTCCAGGTGAAAAGAAGGCTCACAACATTATGCTGGCTGGGATTTCTTGAACAATCGGAAAATGGATTTGCGATGCATCCGTTTATTGCAGAATGTTTAGGAAAACGCGGTGATGAATTTGAGGCGGAAGACGTTTTTTTTGAACGTGTGCTGGAACAGCTTGACAGCAGCATTGGCGGGATAAAAGCTGTGCTGTCAAAAAATCTTGCCTGCGGAATGCTTATGGATGCTTTTGCAAAATCGCCTGAAATCGGAGAAATTTGCCGTATTTTACTGCACTATGAGAAAAAAATGCATCGGCATGAGCGTTCTGTGCGGCAGATAGGAATTTTATTATTAGCTATTGAAGCCGCCGGCCGTATTTATGGATTTTCAGAAGATATGTATATGACATTGGCACATTTTCGAAAAACATATCAAAAACTTCCGTTTTCATATCGTCTACGCTGTCTGGTCATGGAGGCATATAACAGTAAAATGCCGTCAGAAGAATATGAAAAAGTATTTGACGAATATGGGCAGAAGTGGGAAAAAGATGCGTCGCTGAAAGAACTATATGAGTATTTTTGCGTGTCTTATATTGAAACATTGAGACATGATGGAAAATTTGAGCGGGCGCAGCAGCTGTGTAAGGACTTTTATTCAAAAATTGAAAACGTAAGGCTGAAAATTGAAATTTCAAGACACATGACAGCAATGCTTTTGAATGAGCTGGCTTACAGTAAGGTCTTACATTGGCTGAACGAAAGTGAGAAGCTTTTAGAGCCGGTATCGGATATCGGGATGTACAGAGAATTTTTAATGCAAAAAGGACGATATTATTTTTCTACAGAACAATGGGCGGCATTTCAAAAAGTACAGGAGGAGCTTTGCGCGTCCATTAAAGAAAGTGATATTCGCTGGCAGTATGAATTTTTTTACTGGAAGGGCATGATGGAATTTACAAAAAATGAAAATGCTAAAGCTGTGATATCACTTAAAGCTGCGCGGGAGTATGCGGGTGCATATTTTGGCAAGGCTCATAAAAATACAGCATATGTCGATATGGCGCTGGGTGTCTGTTATTGCAATATGCAGCAATACGAAGAAGCCTATTTTTATACTCAGGAAGGGGATGATATTTTTGCATCTTATCCGTCAGAACAATTTATGAGCCGCCGGTTAAAAAATAATATCGGATATCTGAAAATGAAGATGGGAAAATTTGATGAGGCATATGCATGTTTCATAGCATTGTATAATGAACTGGTTTCTAAAGAACAGAATCCGGACACAGAGATTACGGAACAAATTCGTGACAATCTGGCACAGCTGTTTCAGACGCTTCAAAACAAGGGAGAGTCAGAGAATACGCATCAATTGTCGGACGAGGGAGAAAACTAAGGAGGAATCAAACGTATGTTTTGCCAAAATTG
>USSL01000268.1 GCA_900557175.1 uncultured Eubacteriales bacterium | reverse complement strand
ACATAGCCTCTGCCCTCGTTAGACGGCAAAATACCGTCAGATACCATAAATGTCACAGAACGGATGTGGTCTGTAATAATACGGATAGAAATATCTGTCTGATGGTTTTCTCTGTAAGATACGCCTGCAAGATGACATACTTCTTCTCTCAGTGCCTTAATTGTATCGACATCAAAAATCGAATCTACATCCTGAACAACCGAAGCGAGACGCTCAAGCCCCATACCTGTATCAATATTTTTGCTTGCCAGTGTCTCATAATGGCCATGGCCGTCATTTTCAAACTGTGTAAATACATTGTTCCAGATTTCCATGTAACGGTCGCACTCACAGCCGACTGTGCAGCCCGGCTTGCCGCAGCCGTACTTTTCGCCGCGGTCATAATAAATTTCAGAACACGGACCGCAAGGACCTGCGCCATGCTCCCAAAAATTATCTTCCTTGCCGAATTTAAAAATACGCTCTGCCGGAATACCCATTTCCTTGTTCCAGATTTCAAAAGCTTCGTCATCCTCCTCATAAACAGACGGATAAAGTCTGTCTGCCTCAAGACCGATGACTTCTGTCAAAAACTCCCAGCTCCATGCAATGGCTTCGTGCTTAAAGTAATCGCCGAAGGAGAAGTTTCCGAGCATCTCAAAAAATGTACCGTGTCTGTCTGTTTTACCGATATTTTCAATATCACCTGTACGGATACACTTCTGACATGTCGTCACACGGTTTCTCGGCGGAATCTCCTGCTTTGTAAAATAAGGCTTTAACGGCGCCATACCGGAGTTAATTAATAATAAGCTGTTATCATTGTGCGGAATTAATGAAAAACTTTTCATTGCAAGATGTCCCTTGCTCTCAAAAAATTCAAGAAACATTCTTCTTAATTCATTTAATCCATACTGCTTTCCCATATTTTAAGCCTCCTGCAAATTAATCATAAAAACTTTTATGTCAAAAAAACAGACTAGCATATGCCAATCTACAGACATATGCTAGTCTATTATAATTTCAAAATTATGCTTTGTCAATTAAAGGCGGCGCTTATTTGCACCCTTTTTCCTAATTTTTTGCTTTTTTTGAATGTTTCACTGTACGTCCGAGAACAAAGCCTCCGACGGCAACGCCGATAAGTATTATAAACTTTACGGTATAGGATACAACTGCTGATAATAAAGCCGACATCTTAAACCCTCCTGTCATCTCATATTTTTACTTTTCCCAAAAACTTCTAAAATCAGTGTCTTGAAGCCATCTCATCCATAATTTCTTTCCATGTAACACCGCGCTGCGCCATAAGCACCATCATATGATACAAAAAGTCTGTAATCTCATACTTAAGCTCGTCCGAATCCGGATTCTTTGCCGCAATAACAATCTCCGTCGACTCCTCGCCGACCTTCTTTAAAATCTTGTCAATGCCCTGCTCAAACAAATAATTTGTATAAGAACCTTCCTTCGGATGCTCTTTTCTGTCCATGATGGTTGCCATCACTTCCTCAAGAATCGTCAGCGGATTCGTCTCGTCATAGGCCTTCTTCACAAGATTTGTATAAAAGCAGCTTCTATTGCCCGTATGACAGGCCGGTCCCTGCTGTGATACTTTCGCGCGTATTGTGTCCATATCACAGTCAATGTCAAGCGCTTTCACATACTGGAAATGGCCGCTCGTCTCACCCTTTTGCCAAAGACACTGACGGCTCCGGCTAAAATAAGTCATCCGCCCGCTCTGAAGTGTCTTTTCATAAGCCTCGGCATTCATGTAGGCAAGCATCAGTACCTCGTCGTTCTTATAATCCTGTACGATTACAGGAATAAGGCCGTCACTGTTTAATGTAAATGCTTCAAAAGGTACGGCACTCTCAAACACATGCACCTTTACGCCTCTTTGCTGGAGATAAAGCTTCAGCCCCATCACATCCATACCCGACGGAATGAGCTTCTGGTCAGCCACACCGGCCATCCTCGGCTTTAAAAGGCACTGACGGACGTCCTCCTCGCTGTCATAATCATCCATCGCCATAATATCAAAATCATACAAATCCATCGCCAGTGAAAAATGCTTTAAAATACGCCGCTTTATAAATAAGTATCGCACACCAAGCTGGGATAATACTCTAAAAACTTCCTCCGGGCCTTTAACTTCATCTTCAATACAGACAGCCACCTGTTCGCCGAAACGGTCGGCAGCCTCCTTAATAAGACGGATATCCGCCTCCTGTCTGTATGAAACGACTGCTTTTGCAGCCCCGGCATAAATAATTTTTTTAACATTCTCAAAGCGCGCATAGCTTTCGCCGACATAAAGGGCAATGTCTGCCGATGCCGATATCCCTTTCACAAGCTTAATAAGGCTTTCCTCCTGTTCACGGCACGGCTTATTCATATCTCTGATAAACAGTCCGTCCGCATGACACTCATCCATATGGACAGCAATACATTTCGGATCATACATCTCCCACCCGATCGTGCCGTCATTATCTAAAAGCATCACCGGAATAATCTGCTTTGTCTCCATCTCTGTGCTTCCTTCCCTATCCGTCTTATCAGCCGGCTACAGTGAACCCTTCGTTGATAAGACGTCCTGTATTCTGTCGTCCATGCCGCAGGCCATATCAAGGGCTTTGGCAAAGGCTTTAAATATACTTTCTATTATATGATGATTATTGACACCTGACAAGACCTTTATGTGTAAATTCATGCCGGCACTGTAAGAAACGGCGTAGAAAAACTCTCTGACCATCTCTGTATCAAAGCCGCCGACACGCTCAGCTGTAAACGAGGCGTCACATACTAAATACGGCCTTCCCGACAAATCAACAGCCACCGCTGTCAGCACCTCGTCCATCGGCAGCATAAAAAAACCGTAACGCTTAATGCCTTTTTTATCACCGAGCGCCTTTTTTATGGCTGTGCCGAGCGCAATCCCCGCATCCTCGATTGTATGATGACAGTCCACATGCAAATCACCGTCAACCTTTAAATCAAGATCAAAAAAGCCGTGACGGGCAAAGCCTTCAAGCATATGGTCAAAAAACCCGATACCGGTGTCAATATTTGCTTTTCCCAATCC
>USSL01000267.1 GCA_900557175.1 uncultured Eubacteriales bacterium | reverse complement strand
ATATGTATCTGATTGGTGAAAACGGCGGTCAGGTTGCTTACCATGGTGCCGATATGGCATTTAAAGCTATTGAGGCGGATATATTATCGGAACTTCTTTCAGATATTAAAAGAATAGGGCGGGGCGAGCTGCTGCTTTCATGTGCAGACACACATTATGTTGAGGAAAAGGATATGGATTTGTACCGCCATCTGACAGAGATTGTCCATAATAAAGTATCGCTGATTGATGACGCTGCAAAGCTTGATAAGCCTGTCTGCAAAGTATCCATTTACAGAGAGGGCGGCGTTGAAGATATTGTCGATTTTTTTAAGCAAAAGTACGGCAGCAGGCTTAATGTTGCTGTTTCGGGACCGGGCTGGCTTGATTTTAACCGTCCGGACGTTAATAAAGGCGAGGCTGTTTTAAAAATCCAGTCAGAGCTTGGGATTGACAGATTAGAGACGATGGCTTTTGGTGACAGTGATAATGATTTGGAAATGTTAAAAAGAGCGGTATACAGCTATGCAAAGACAGACGCGCGGCCGGCTGTCATTGAAAATGCCGCATTTTTGACAGATGATGTTTACACGCAGCTTTGTGCGCTTGCAGACGAGGTGGAAAATTAATGAAATTACTTCATTTGTCCGATTTGCATTTTGGAAAATCAGTCAACGGTTTTTCGATGATTGAAGACCAGCGGTTTATTGTCGGACAGATTTATGAGCTGATTCAAAATGAGTCAATTGATGCCGTGCTTCTGGCCGGTGATATTTATGACAGGAGTATTCCAAACGGCGATGCCGTCACGCTTTTTGATGATTTTCTTACAGCGCTTAAAAATATGCATACAGCCGTTTTCATGATATCCGGCAATCATGACAGCCCGGAGCGGCTTCAATTTGCGGGAAGACTTTTGGAGGATGAACATATTTTCATTTCATGCCATCTTTCACGCGAAATAAAAAAAGTGACACTTTTTGACACTTACGGGCCGGTCAATATTTATATGCTGCCATTTTCAAAGCCGATGGCTGTCAGAGCGCTTTATGACGATGAAACGATCCATACATTTGATGACGCGGTACGCGCCTGTATTGCACATACACCTGTCAATACAGCCGAGCGCAATGTCATGATGACGCATCATTTTGTCGTTTCCGGCAGTGAAAAGCCTGAGATTTCTGATTCTGAGGTCACTTTAAGTGTCGGCGGCATTGACGAGGTCGGCGCGGATTGTTTTAGAGGTTTTGACTACACAGCCCTCGGCCACATCCACCGTCCGCAGAAAATCGGCCGTGACAATGTGCGCTATGGCGGTTCTCTTTTAAAATATTCATTCTCGGAAGCTAATGCGGATAAGGTAATGACGATTGTTGAACTTAAGGAAAAGGGAAATATCGACATTCGTCTTGTACCGCTAAAGCCGCTGCGTGATATGCGAAAAATTAAAGGAACACTTAAAGCGCTCACAGACGAGGATATTTTAAGCCTTGAAAACAGAGAGGATTATATTCATGTGACGCTGACAGATAAGGAAACGCTCATAGAACCGATGAACAGCCTTAGAAGTGTTTATCCGAATGTGATGCAGCTTGCCTTTGCCCGGCGTGAGACAGTGCTTAAGGATACAGCCTCTGAAGCTTTGACACCGAAGAAAAACCGTCTCACATTATTTGAAGATTTTTATACATTTGTGACAGGAGAGACACTTGATGAGGCGCAGCGCCTTGTGATGGAGGAGGTTATTGATGAAGCCGAAAAAACTGACGCTTAGTGCGTGGGGACCTTATGCCGGCTGCCAGTCTGTGAATTTTGAAACAATTTCTGACGGCCTGTTTTTATTGACAGGACCGACGGGCAGCGGCAAAACAATGATTTTTGACGGTATTTCCTATGCTTTATTCGGCGCTTTAAGCGGAAAAGTCAGAGAGCGGGATACGCTGCGCAGTGATTTTGCAAAGGACAGCGAGGAAACGTATGTATCGCTTGTTTTTGAGCATAAAGGCATGGAATATACGATTATCCGCCATCCGCGCTGTATCCGCAAGAAAAAGCGGGGCGAAGGGGAAATCGCTGTCAATGAAAAAGCCTGCCTTTATATGCCGGATCAGACGGTCATCGAAAATCTGACGGCAGTCAATGAAAAAATTAAAGATATTTTGGGCGTGACGCATGAGCAGTTTAAGCAGATTGCAATGATTGCCCAGGGGGAATTTCAGGAGCTTCTTATTGCTGATTCAAAAAAACGGGTTGAAATATTCAGAAATATTTTCGGTACAGAAGCCGCCGAGCGTACTGCCCGTATTCTTTCTGAGCGCTCAAAGGCGCTTTACAGTGAAATCCGTATGCATAAAAACCGGAGTGATGAAGCGATGGCTTCAATTATAAGCGACGGCCATGACCGGCTTTCCAAGCTTTTGGCAGAGCCTGTGCAAAATGAAATGCAGATAAGCGAGGCGCTTTTTGAAGCCGTAGCTGATGATAAAAAGACGCTGAAGCTTACAGATCGCCAGCTTCAGGCACTGGAAGCTGATGAGGCTGCCGCAGCGTCGGAATATAAGCTTTATAAAGAATATGAAATGTCGGCACAAAAAGAAGAAGCTGTGCTTTTAAAGCTTAAAGCTTCGATTGAAAAAAATAAAGCACAGCTTTTAAAATTGCAGCCGGAATTTGACAAGCTTTCCGAGCGTGAAAATGCTCTTTTAAAGCTTCAGACAGCATTTGAAGAAACAGGACGTCTGATGAAGCTTTTAAATGAAAGAGAAACGATCAAAACGTCTGTGGCAGCGGCAGCTTTGGCGGCAAAAACCGATAAAGATCATGAAAACCGGTTAAGTCTTGCCTTAGATAAAGATAAAAAGACATTTGATGAAAATAAAAAGGCCATCGATGCAGGCGCCGGGGCGCATGCCGATGTTGTAAAGGCAGAAACAAAGGTTTCTGAAAATACACGGGCAATTGGTGAATGCAGCCTTTTAATTGAGCAGTGCCGCGACTTTGTGCGTATAAAAAAGATACATGCCGCCAAAGTGCCGGTCTATACGGCGGCTCAGGAAAATGCCGACAGCCTCCGCAGCCGTTATGAGGCGGCAGAACTTT
>USSL01000266.1 GCA_900557175.1 uncultured Eubacteriales bacterium | reverse complement strand
ATGTAGTAGTAATCACAGACGGCGACACGGCCGTAAAATTCATCCATATCTTCGGGCGAGATCTGGCTGCGGTCTAAAACGATACAGTCAGAGTCATTGACAGCGTCAATAAAGCCGATTTCATTTAAAGTTGCTGAGCCGCCCCATGAAACGGTGCTTCCCGGTGAGAGAAAGCGGCAGGCAATTTCAAGCGCCTCGTCTCTGTCCTGTGCATAATAGCCTTCAATCTGACGTTTTGAAAGGTTTTCAATAATGTGTCCGGCAAGGTTTTGATAATTAAGTTTTTTTGGTGATAAAGCCATAAGAATAACTCCTCCTTTACAAATAAACAGAACGTCAATTTTTTTCTTTGATTATAGCACAAAAATGATGTAAAAAAAACTTGAATTTTGATATCGGCGTGCGTATAATAACCTTTGTTTAGTAAAAAAACTTATTGAAAAAAGTGTGGATTTCAATTGGATAACAGATACTGGGAGGATTTTATATGACGAAGGACATGACAAAGGGTTCACCGTGGCGGCTCATATTTTTCTTTACAATTCCTGTGCTTTTGGGAAATATTTTTCAGCAGCTTTATAGTATGGTGGACACGATTATTGTCGGCCGGTTTGTCAGCGTGGAGGCGCTGGCGGCGGTCGGAGCGACGGGCTCGATTTATTTTCTGGTGATTGGTTTTGCATCGGGAATTACAAGTGGTTTTGGTATTGTTGTGGCGCAGAAGTTCGGCGCCGGTGATGAACGCGCAGTGAGGCGCTCTATTGGTACATCCACATCACTTTGTATCATTATTACGGTGCTTCTGACTGTTTTGAGTTTGTCAACATCAAGACTTGTATTAGAGCTTATGCATACGCCGACAGATATTATTGAGGATGCCATTACTTATATTAATATTATTTACGCGGGTATTTTTGCTTCGATGTTTTATAATATGATTGCAAGTATTCTGCGTGCTTTAGGTGACAGTAAGACACCGCTTTATTTTCTTATCCTGTCATCAGTGCTCAATGTTATTTTAGACCTTGTCCTTATTATTAATTTTAATATGGGTGTGGCCGGCGCCGGTGTGGCAACGGTTGTTTCACAGCTCGTATCAGCAGTTTTGTGTACACTGTATGCGTTGAAGCATTATCCGATTTTAAAAATGCACCGGTCCGATTTTAAACTGGAAAAGACTTTTTCATGGGCGCATCTGAAGGTCGGACTTCCGATGGCACTTCAGTTTTCGGTGACAGCCATCGGTGTTATGGTGCTTCAAAGCGCCTTAAATGCGTTTGGTTCTCAGGTGATTGCTTCTTATACGGCGGCAAGTAAGGTTGAAAATCTTGTGACACAGACGATGAACAGTCTCGGAACGACGATGGCAACCTACTGCGGTCAAAATTTAGGCGCGGGACGATGGGACAGAATTAAAAAGGGTATGAATATCAGTATTCTTCTGAGTGTTGGTTTTGTCATATTTGGTGCGGTCATCAACTTTTTCTTCGGCGGTCTTGCGACAAAGCTTTTTATTACAAATCCGTCGGCGGACATTATCGGTTATGCCCAGACATATTTGAATGTGACAAGCTTATTTTATCCGTTCCTTGCGGCTATTTTCCTTTTCAGAAATTCACTGCAGGGCATGGGTGATGCAATGGTTCCGATGATTGGCGGTATTGTTGAGCTTGTGTCGAGATTTGCGGTTGCCGTTATTTTGCCGGATATGATTGGCTATATGGGCGTCTGTCTTGCATCGCCGGCAGCATGGGTGACAACAGGAACGATTCTTGTTGTCAGATATTTGCTTCTTATAAAGAAGAATCTTAAACCACAGTCTGTCTGACTTTACATAGATTTTACGAAACGATGCAGATATTTTTACAAAACTTTAGTATAATAAAAATGTATGTGCTTTGACAGAAAGGACAGACAGTGTCAGTCCATAGGTCAGAGCATATTAAAAACTTACTTTTGTTTTAAGATAAAATCAGGAGAATGTGTGAGATGAGATTCGAAGATGTAGAATTATTGTTTACATTTGTCGGCGGACTTGGACTGTTTTTATACGGTATGCATGTGATGGCTGACGGTCTGCAGAAGTCTGCCGGCAATAAGATGAAAAAGCTGATGGGCATTTTGACAAACAACAGAATTATGGGTGTGATTGTCGGTGCTCTTGTGACGGCAATTATTCAGAGCAGTTCTGCGACAACGGTTATGGTGGTTGGTTTTGTTAATGCGGGAATTTTAAATCTCGGACAGGCAGTCGGTGTGATTATGGGTGCTAATATCGGTACGACGATCACAAGCTGGCTTGTATCCATGCAGGAACTCGGAGCATTTTTAAATCCGGAATTTTATGCGCCGCTTTTAATCGGTATCGGTGCCTTTATTATGCTTTTTTCAAAGAAGCCCGGAAAACGTCAGGTTGGTGAGATTTTAGTCGGCTTTGGTGCGCTTTTTATTGGTTTAAGTTTTATGTCGGGGGCAATCAAGCCTTACAGCGATGCGCCGATTTTTGCACAGGCGTTTACATTGCTCGGAAGCAATCCGATTCTTGGTATTTTAGTCGGCGCCGGCGTTACAGCGCTTATTCAGAGTTCGTCGGCATCGGTCGGTATTTTGCAGGCGCTTGCCGCGACGGGGATGATCCCGCTGTCCAGTGCGGTGTATATTCTGTTTGGTCAGAATATCGGAACTTGTATCACAGCCGTACTCGCTTCGATCGGAACAAAGACGAATGCCAAACGTACGACAGTGATCCATCTGCTGTTCAATATCATCGGAACGACGGTATTTACGATCATATGTATGGTGACGCCGTTCGTACAGCTGATGGAATCTATCACAGCAGATCCGGTAGCGCAGATCGCCAATACACATACGGCATTTAACATCGTGACCACATTATTGCTTCTGCCGTTCGGAAACAAACTGGCAGAGATTGCCGAGTACTTTGCACCGATTCGGGAGGAATCCTTAAAGAGCGGTCTGCTGAATCCGAAGGTACTGGGGGTTAATATTAAGACTCTGCGGTATCAGGTACCGGGCGGTATGCTCTCTAACCTGGTAAACCAGCTGAAGGAAGCTGGCAAGGAGGATAAGTTCC
>USSL01000265.1 GCA_900557175.1 uncultured Eubacteriales bacterium | reverse complement strand
GACGAGGCAGACTCAAAATCTGTTGTGGGCAACCACGTGCGGGTTCAAGTCCCGCTGCCGGCATGGTAGAAAGCTCTGAAGACATATTTGTTTTCAGAGCTTTTGCTGATTTTAAAATAATTTTGATATTTTTGGATAGATTTCAGACAATAAAAGGTGGACGATTGATGAAAAGTAAAGTCGTTTTATTAATATGTGATGTTTATGATGAACAGGTGATTTATGAGAAATTAAAGAAGGCAGTCGCGCTTCTTGGCGGCACAGAGCATTTTGCAGCACAGGGGGAACGTGTTTTATTAAAACCGAATCTTGTGCGTAAGGCCGATGTTTCAAGAGCAGTGATGACACATCCGGCGGTACTTGGCGCCGTTGCCCGCCTTTTTTATGAAGCAGGTTATACAAATATGCATTGCGGTGATTCATGCGGTGTCGGTACGACTAAAAAAGTGATGGCAGGTACGGGCATGGATGAGGCGCTTTTAAAATATGGTGTTTCAATCCGTGATTTTGACAGCGGCAGCCGGGTGGCTTTTGAGGCAGGCACGCAGGCGGACAGCTTTGTGCTTGCCGACGAGGTGCGCGAAGCAGATGCGGTCATCAATGTATGTAAGATGAAAACCCATGCCCTTGAACGCATTACAGGTGCAGTTAAAAATATGTACGGCTGTGTTTATGGTCTTAATAAGGCAAAGGGACATACACTTTATCCGACGGCCGACAGTTTTGCACGGATGCTTGTAGATTTAAACAAACTTGTAAAACCGGGACTTCATGTCATGGACGGGATTGTTGCGATGGAGGGCAACGGCCCGACATCGGGCGAGCCAAGAGCGATGAATGTGCTTTTAGTTTCGGACGATGCGGTTGCCTTAGACAGTATTTTTTGCCGTCTTATTCATTTGCAGCCGGAAATGGTGCCGACGATATATCACGGCGGTAAGATGGGACTTGGCGTCTGGCAGATGGAGGATATTGAACTTTTGGCAGAAGACGGAAGCATTTTTGAACAGGAAGCTTTTAACAGACTTGTCTGTAAAGATTTTAAAGTGGACAGACGGCGTGTGAAAAGTGACGGCTGGGTAAGACTTGGCCGTGTGCTGAAAGTATTTCAGAAAAAACCGTATATTAAAAAAGAATCATGTGTCCGCTGCGGCGTCTGTGTGGAAAGCTGTCCGGTAGACGGCAAGGCGCTGAGCTTTAAAAATGGCAGAAATACGGCGCCGGTTTATGATTATAAAAAGTGTATCCGGTGTTTTTGCTGTCAGGAAATGTGTCCACATAAGGCGATTGATGTAAAGCGTTTTTAGTGAGGAAATGATTGAATGGAGCATAAAAGTAAAGAAGAAAGAAAGCTGAAATTCAAGTTCAGGATGCGGCCGCTGCTTATTTTGACGGCAGTGCTTGTTTTAGCAGCAGGCATCTTTTTTGGCGCGTTTTCTTATGTAAAATATGACAAATTTAAGACGTACAGCGAGCGGGCAAGGAATGTATATATTGCGGCACAGACGGCGCTTGATGCAATGACGGATGAAAAGTTTGAAGCTTTTTTGGCGGCGCTTGAGCAGAATATGAAAACGGGTGATGACGGCACAGCCTATTTTCAGGTGCGGGGGGCGTCGGACAGTACAGGGCTTGCGCTTTTTGATGCGCTGACCGGCGGTTATATTTATAACCGCGATATTTTGGAGGATGCCATCGGTATTGAACTCAATCTTTCCGAGCGTTCGGTGACGGCCGTTGCCTGTGCTGACGGTGATATGATGCTTACAAGAGACGGTGCCGACGGCAGCAGCCATATTAATTTTAAAAATAAGGACAGTGAGTACAGAAGAAGAAAGGGAATCGGCTATTTTGACGGGACGATGCTTCTTTCTGAAGAAACGTATGTGCCGGATATTGGTTCGGTGTCACTGGAAAATGGCGATGTGCTTGAACTTGTTTTTTCGCTGGAGACCGGTGAACGTATGAGAATCGGGCAGAGTGGCTATGAGATTGTGCTGCGCGGCAGTGATGAAAATACTGTGCTTAAAATGCAGGTGAATGCAGATGCGGCAGGACATCTTTTGCCTGCCAATGATGTGTCTGACGAAACGACAGTGACGGTGCTGTGTAAGTTTTATGGCAAGGGTGCTTTTGATACGTCGGAGACAATGACATTTCCGGCATATATTGACAGCGATTACAAAGCGCATATTGTTTTGGATGCACTTGACCTTGGTGCGGCCGGCGGTGTCCTTTTGACAGATGATGCGGCGGAGACTGTTTATATGAACAGTTACAGCGGTATGCGTCTTATTTCAAAGACGGGAATTTTGCCTTCAGACGAAATTTCAGCCGGTGTGCGCGCTCTTTCGGATACGGAGGAGATGTCAGCCTTTTCAGATAATGAAAGCCTTTTGATGGGCAGCGCAGAAAAAGACAGTTTTACGATAGAAAATGCAAGACATTTGTTTAATATCCGTTTTATAGAAGCCGGGAAAGGCAGTTTTACGTATGAGCAGACGACATCTTTTGCATGGGGCAATGCTGATTTTGGTATTGTCGGCGTAGGTCATGTATTTGAAAATATGGTCAAACAAAATACGGCATATTTTGTGCCTGTTGAACGGCTTGATGCCGGGAGTACATTGATAGCTTCAGGCGATAGTGTGATTGAAGGGCTGCAATTTGAAAATACACGAAGACAGGATAAGTTCGGTTTGTTCAGAGAGAATAACGGAATAATTGACGGCGTGAGTATCAGCGGACTTTATGTAAAAAGCAGTAATAATTATACAGGTGGTCTGTGCGGCGTTAATAACGGTCATATTAAGTCTTGTACTGTAAGCGGCGGCGATATTTACGGCGGCAGCTATACGGGCGGTATTGCCGGATATCAGAGCGGCGGACAAATTGAAGAATGCAGCTACAGCGGCAGTGTCAGCGCATGGTCCTGCGGCGGCGGTATTGCCGGTGCATCCCTTTACAGCGGCGTGATTTCAGAATGTACATCATCAGCGGCTGTGTATGCGAAGGAAGGGTATCTTGGCGGTGTTGCCGGTTATAATGAGGGCGTTATTAAGGATAGCACATCGGATGTCGATACGAGCTTGGAAGAAGGCGTTCTTT
>USSL01000264.1 GCA_900557175.1 uncultured Eubacteriales bacterium | reverse complement strand
CTATCAGCTCCTCCTGACTCACCGGTCTGCCTATATTGATAAGTAAATATTCCAAAATACCATTCTCTTTTCTTGTCAGTGGAACCGGCTCTTCCTTTGCATATGCCTCGCGTTTAATCGTATCAAACTTTATTTCTCCGCATTTAAGACATATATCATTCTGTACAAATTTCCTTCTTGTCAGGCTTCTGATACGTGCCTCAAGCTCCTGCAGATGGAATGGTTTTTCCATGTAATCATTTGCTCCTGCATCCAGTCCCTCTACCTTATCAGCAATCTGACCTCTTGCAGATAATATCAAAACCTTAGTTTCATCATTGTATTTTCTAAGCTCCTTAAGAAGCTCCATGCCATCCATCCCCGGCAGATTCAAATCCAAAACTATCAGATCATAATTCTCCGACAGTATACATTCAAGAGCCTCTTTCCCATCATAACAGGTATCCACCTCATAACCGGCAGCATACAGACTCTTTGCAACCATATCACATATTTGTTTCTCATCCTCAACAATTAATAATCTCAAAATGTTCTCCTGCTTCTTAACAATAATTTTACAACCTATATTGTATAATACCAAAGTCAGCTGGTCAACAATACAACAAAAAGGAGCAACATTATGTTGAAATACCAAAAAATATGTCAAATCATTCTGCTTATCCTTGGTGTATCCATGATAAGCTATGGTGCAGTCAGAGGTGAGGCGGCTACAGTGCTTGGTAAAGCAATAAAATTATGTCTGGAGTGTGTCGGAATTGGATAAGGAAAAGAAATTACGATCAAGAAAACTGGCAAAAATACGTGGCTGGATACAGGCCGCAGCAACGCTGCTGACCAATATTCATATTCCAAATTTATTTAAGGGTAAAATATATCAGGGCAATGCAAAAACAGTATGCGTACCCGGATTAAACTGCTACTCCTGCCCTGCCGCGACAGGAGCCTGTCCAATAGGGGCATTTCAGGCAGTTGTCGGATCATCAAAATTTAAGTTTTCATACTACATAACCGGATTTTTTATTTTACTCGGTGTAACTCTCGGCAGATTTATATGTGGTTTTTTGTGCCCATTTGGATGGTTTCAGGATTTACTTCATAAAATCCCCGGAAAGAAATTATCCACAGCCAAACTAAAGCCTCTTAGGTACCTAAAATATGTCATTCTTATTGTTTTCGTTATACTTCTTCCGATGCTTGTAACGAACTCTATAGGAATGGGAGACCCGTTCTTCTGCAAATATATCTGTCCTCAGGGTGTTTTAGAGGGTGCTATACCGTTATCTATTGGAAATGCTGCTATCCGTTCTGCGCTGGGAAAGCTTTTTTCTTTCAAGTGTATGATTTTAATTGCAGTGATTGTACTAAGTATCTTATTTTACAGGCCCTTCTGTAAATGGATTTGTCCGCTTGGAGCAATCTACTCATTATTTAATAAGGTCAGCCTGCTCAAAATCACCGTTGATAGCAGCAAATGTGTCGGATGCGGTCAATGCTCAAAGGCATGTAAGATGGATGTGGATGTGTGTAAGACACCGGATCACCCCGAGTGCATACGCTGCGGTGTCTGCATAAAGGCCTGTCCGAAGGACGCCATCTGCTACCGGTTTATGGGAAAATCATGTCAAAAAAATGACAACAGATAGCTATTAAACATTTTACTATTATTTTAAAGGAGAAATTACTCATGAAAAACAAATTATCATTTATTTCTATTTTTACACTCTGCATAGCATTATCACTTACAGCATGTGGCGTAAAGCAGGCTTCCACAACAGATTCTAAGAACACTCAGACTGAAGCCGGCTCAGAAGCATCCGGCAAATCAGATTCCAGGCTTGATGATTTATATCAGCAGGAAAATCAGCTTTTTGCAGATCACGCTGATGTGTGGAACAAGGCATTTGGCATGATGAACAAAAGTGACGCCGATCCAAACGGAAATTATGCTGATTATCTTGCCGGTACCGTAGAATCAAACAAGAATTCATTCACAGACGGTGAGCTTAAAACACTTAATGAGGATATGGAAACCATACGAAAAATCGAGGAACAGATAGCAGAGCTTGAAAACAAAAATACATCATCAGACGATAACAAGAAGGACAGCTCTAAAGCCTCATCTGTATTCAGTGATTTTTCCGGTGAGGATTTTGATGGCAATAAGGTTGATAACAGCCTGTTTTCCGGTAATGCAGTAACAGTCGTCAATTTCTGGTTTACCGGCTGCAAACCATGTGTCGCTGAATTATCCACGCTTAACGAATTAAATGATGCTATCAAATCAATGAGCGGAGAAGTTGTTGGCATCAACATTGAGACCTTCGATGGCAATAAAACAGCTATCAAAGAGGCTGCCTCTGTTCTTGAAAGCCAGGGTGTCAAATATCGTAATCTGTCAATTGACTCCTCTAGTGCTGCCGGTAAATATGCCTTAGAAATCATGGCCTTTCCAACAACTATACTTGTTGACAGAAATGGCAATATTGTAGGCGAACCAATGCTCGGTGGAATTGATAACAAGGACAACTATGATGCCCTTATGAAGCAGATTCAGTCTGTAATTGATGCAGACAGCACAAATAAATAGAGGATTTGAGAAATAAAAGGGAAAAACCATTTGCAGGTTTTTCCCTTTCTGTTCGTGATATAAAAGGAATTAAACAAAATTGTTTCTTTCCTTTTATTTCGTAAACATATTACCGCATTTCTGGGTCAATTTCAACACGTTTTTTCCTTTTATATCGCGAACAAGCGATTTTTCCTGCATCCCAGGTTTTCCTTTTATTTTCTAAACAAGCGTGTTGAGTTTTCCTTTTATTTCCTAAACAAGCAGATTTCATACTGGTGCAATTTTTCCTTTTATTTCGCAAACAAGCATGTTTCGGAACGGTGCGAATTTTCCTTTTATTTCGTAAACACCTGGAGGTAAAGTGAAGAAAAAAATCCTGCGGTGGTTGGCCGCAGGATTAATTGAATTTTAATAATATTATTAGGTGGCATCCTGATATTGACCTAAATAGCCCCAATACCCCGGACGATTAGTAAAACTTGCATGAACTGAACAACCTTGGAACATGCCATCTATGAATGTTTGTTTTGAAATATCCCAATCATTGATAGCTGATGC
>USSL01000263.1 GCA_900557175.1 uncultured Eubacteriales bacterium | reverse complement strand
ACGTTGCGCAGGATATTGGTCAATCGTTCGGCATTATACTGCTCGTCAATATATTTTTCTAAAAATTCAATTGCCTGAGGACTGCATTCCGGCACATTTTCAAGCGGAAATCCGATTTTTAAATTCGCATATTTTGTCAGGCAGAGCTTTTTAAACGGAAGCAGTTCAATCCGTTTAAGCGACGGATAATTTCTGCCAAAAGCATTGAGCGCCTGTATTTCTTCTGCACTGTCAGAAAGCCCCGGCACAACAACATGGCGAAACCACAGCGGTGTATTTCTTTGTTTTACAAGCTCAAGAAATGCTTCTACGTGCGAAAAGCTGCCGCCGCAATATTTTTTATAAGCCTCCTGTGTCATAAACTTGACATCGCAAAGAACAAGGTCTGTATATTCAAGCACCTGATCCGCCTTTTCAAGATTTCCCATCCCCGATGTATCCAGCGCCGTATGAATTCCCTCGGCCTTAAGTCTCATAAAAAGCTCCCGGCAAAATTCCGGCTGCAAAAGCGGCTCGCCGCCGGAAACAGTCACACCGCCCCCACGGCTTATAAATGTTTTATACCGCAAAATTTTCTTCACAAGTGTTTCCGTATCAATTTCTTCACCGCCGGTTATCTCCCACGTCTCAGGATTATGGCAATAAGCACATCGCAGCGGACAGCCCTGCATAAATACAACGCAGCGCACCCCCGGTCCGTCCACCGCACCCATGCTCTGAAACGCACTGATTTTTCCTTTCATAAATTTACACCTTTCTCATCTCACCTTCGTTTCCAAGGCCTTGCCCCCGCAGGCTGGCCTGCGGTGCACGGCTTTTGAAACCTTGTATCATCACATTTGTTCGTGGAATGTTCTGGATATGACTTCTCGCTGCTGTTCTTTGGAAAGTTTGTGGAAGTTGACTGCATAACCGGACACACGGATTGTCAGGTTCGGATATTTTTCCGGATGCTCGGCCGCATCAATGAGCATTTCTCTGTTTAATACATTGACGTTTAAGTGCTGTGCCATCTGGGCAAAATAGCCGTCAATGATTGTTGTCAGATTTTTAAGACGTTCTTCCTCGTTTTGACCAAGCGCCTTCGGCACAATCGAAAATGTATTTGAAATACCGTCCTTGCATACGTCATAGGAAAGCTTTGCCACTGAGTTTAAAGAAGCAAGCGCACCGTTTTTCTCACGGTTATGCATTGGATTTGCGCCCGGTGCAAATGGTTCTCCGGCCTTTCTGCCGTCCGGTGTACTGCCTGTTTTCTTTCCATAAACGACATTTGACGTAATTGTCAAAATAGACAGCGTATGCTCTGCATTTTTATAAGTAGGATTTTTCTTTAATTCCTCATAGAACAGACGAACCTGCTCTTTTGCAATGTCGTCAACTCTGTCATCATCATTACCGAAAGCCGGATAATCGCCGACCGTCTCAAAATCTTTAATCAAGCCTGTCTCGTCACGGATGACTTTCACTTTTGCGTATTTAATGGCAGAAAGCGAATCTGCAAGCACGGACATACCGGCAATACCAAATGCCATAAAACGATGTACATCTGTATCATGGAGTGCCATCTGTGTTTTCTCATAAGCATATTTATCATGCATATAGTGGATAATATTCATTGCATTCACATAAGTTCTCGCAAGCCACGGACGGTAAATATTCATCAGCTCAATGACTTTATCATATTCGAGATAATCGCCCTCATACGGTGTATGTGCCGGTGCGACCTGCATACCGCTCTTTTCATCACGGCCGCCGTTAAGGCTCATTAAAAGAAGCTTTGCAAGGTTGGCACGGGCGCCAAAAAGCTGCATATCCTTGCCGACACGCATTGCTGAAACACAGCAGGCAATCGCATAATCATCACCAAACTTCGGACGCATCACATCGTCATTTTCATACTGGATTGCATCTGTATCACAGGAAACCTTTGCCGCAAAACGTTTAAAGCACTCCGGCAGCTTTTCCGACCAAAGCACTGTAAGATTCGGCTCTGCCGATGGTCCGAGATTATAAAGTGTATTCAAAATTCTGTAAGAGCTTTTTGTCACAAGCGGACGTCCGTCCTCACCCATACCGCCGACAGACTCTGTGATCCACATCGGATCTCCCGCAAATAATTCGTTGTATTCCGGCGTTCTAAGATGTCTTGCCATACGAAGCTTCATCACAAAATCGTCGATAATTTCCTGCACGCCGCTCTCGTCAAGCACACCATTTTTTAAATCACGCTCAAAATATATATCAAGGAAAGTGCTTGTCCGTCCAAGGCTCATGGCTGCGCCGTTCTGCTCCTTGATTGCGCCAAGATAACCGAAATAGAGCCACTGAACGGCTTCACGGGCATTGGAAGCCGGCTGTGAAATATCAAACCCGTAAATCTGTGCCATTTCCTTAAGCTTACCGAGGAAATTAATCTGCTGATACAATTCTTCAAGAAGACGGATTGTATCCTGTGTCATCATTTCCTGTGAAATACGGCGCTTATCCTCTTTTTTCTTTTCGATTAAATAGTCGATACCGTACAGGGCAACACGACGGTAATCGCCGATAATACGTCCGCGGCCGTAAGCGTCCGGAAGTCCTGTGATAATGCCGCAGTGGCGCGCCGCCTTGATTTCATCACTGTAAACACGGAACACACCGTCATTGTGCGTTGTTCTGTATGTAAACTCCTTCTCAACCTTATCTGACAGTGTATAGCCGTAAGCCTTACATGCCTTTCGTGTCATATTAAGGCCTCCGAACGGATTGACGCCGCGTTTTAACGGTCTGTCTGTCTGAAGACCGACGATAATCTCCTCGTCCTTATCAAGATAACCCGGCCCGAAATTCGTCAGTGATGTCGCTGTATACGTATCAATATCCAGCACACCGCCAAACTGCTGCTCCAAATCAAATAAATGATTGAGCTTTGTCATCAGTTTCGTCGTCCGCTCTGTCGGCCCGGCAAGAAAGCTTTCATCACCCTCGTAAGGTGTATAATTTTTCTGAATAAAATCCCTTACGTTAATATCTTCCTGCCAGCATCCGCCATTAAAACCATTCCACTGTTCTCTCATCATGATTTTCTCCTCCTGAAACATCAATGACACTGCACCTGCCCTTTTCCTGCGCCATCACCCGGATGGCTTTTGT
>USSL01000262.1 GCA_900557175.1 uncultured Eubacteriales bacterium | reverse complement strand
ATCAAGATTTTAAAGGATTTAAAACAATAAAAAACAGGTAGTTTTTGACACTACCGATTTGCAGAAAGAGAGGTTTATATGAAAGAATTTATCCAAATCCATCCCTCAGATAACGTTGCTGTTGCTTTGACACCGTTATCTGCTGCTAAAATAATAGTACCATTCTCCGATGTCCCTTTGACATTAATCGATCCAGTTCCCACAGGGCACAAATTTGCCCTTAAACCCATTTCTAGCGGAGCTCCTGTCATTAAATACGGACATTCCATCGGCCATGCCACCACAGACATCCCTGCAGGCGCATGGGTTCACACACATAATTTATCCACGGGACTCGATGAAAAAAATAACTTTTGCTATACACCGGACTTTAAACGTATGCCTGCCGTAAAACCTCGCACCTTCCGGGGTTATTTACGTTCTGACGGATCAGCCGGTATACGCAATGACCTTTGGATCATTCCGACAGTTGCCTGCGTTAACAAAGTTGCTTTAAAAATTGAACAGCTCTCACAAAAATACATCGGCAGACACATTACTGGTGTCAAAGCCTTCACACACCCTTACGGCTGTTCTCAGCTTGGCAATGATCAAAAAAATACATGCCGCATTCTCGCTGGGCTTATCCGCCACCCAAATGCAGGCGGCGTTCTTGTACTCGGTCTCGGATGCGAAAACACAACAATAGATATGCTGAAATCATACCTTGGCAGCTACGACAGCGAACGTGTACATTTTCTCTCCGTTCAGGACTGTGCTGACGAGATTTCCGAAGCTATGCACCTTATGGATGCGCTTGCCTCATATGCCAATCGCTTTACAAAAGAAAGTATTGATTGCAGCCGCCTTATTGTCGGTTTGAAATGCGGCGGTTCAGACGGTCTTTCAGGTATTACCGCCAATCCTGTTGTCGGTGCCTTTTCAGATATGCTTACATCCATGGGCGGCACAACGATTTTAACCGAAGTTCCGGAAATGTTTGGTGCAGAAACCGTGCTTTTTAAACAATGCAAAAACGAGTCTGTCTTCCAGCAGGCTGTCCATCTTATTGAGAACTTTAAAGCCTACTTTATACGTCACGGTCAGCCGGTCAGTGAAAATCCATCTCCAGGAAACAAAGCCGGAGGTATATCGACATTGGAGGATAAATCATTGGGCTGTATTCAAAAAGCCGGTCACAGCCCAATCTGCGGTGTCCTTGATTACGGCGAACCTACTTCCGAAAACGGCCTCTTACTCCTGAATGCCCCCGGCAATGATCCTATTGCCGCCACTGCTTTGGCAGCCTCCGGTGCACAGCTCATTTTATTTACAACCGGCCGGGGAACACCTTTTTCATCACCAGTGCCAACGCTAAAGCTTTCATCAAACAGTCAGCTATACGAAAAAAAGCCGCATTGGATTGACTTCAATTGCGGAAAGCTGCTTGAAGATGCAACGATTAAACAGTTAGCTGAGGATCTTTTTAACTTGGTGCTGCGTACCGCCTCCGGCACACCTGCAAAATCAGAGACTGCCGGCTACAGCGATGCAGCCATATGGAAACAAGGTGTCACTTTATAAATCAGATTGGAGATAAATTTATGGAATCATTAAACTATGCATTATTGGAAGAAAAAAAGAATAATAAATATTTTTTAAAAACTGCCCCGGAACGTGTACTGCAATTCGGCGAAGGTAATTTTCTGCGTGCCTTTGCAGACTGCTTTATTGATATAATGAATGAAAAAGCCGATTTTAACACAAAGGTTGTAATCTGCCAGCCACTGCCAAACGGATTGTCCGAAATCATCAACAGACAAGACGGATTATATACACTTCAGCTCAAAGGCATTCGTGACAATGCAGCTGTAAGCGAAAATCGCATTATATCATGTATCAGCCGCTGCATAAATCCGTACAGCGACTTTGATGCTTTATTAGACTGTGCAAAAAATCCGGATTTACGTTTTATTATCTCAAATACAACAGAAGCCGGTATAGTTTACGATGATTCATGCTGCTTTGATGACCGCCCTCAAACTTCTTTCCCCGGAAAACTCACACGCTTTCTGTATGAACGTTACCGCTCATTTAAAAACCAACCGGGCAAAGGATTTATTATTCTATCCTGTGAACTTATTGACAATAACGGCGAGCAGCTGAAATCATGCGTTCTTTCTTATGCAAGACAGTGGCAGCTTGATGAAGCCTTTATACAATGGCTGCATATTGAAAATATTTTTTGTTCCACACTTGTTGACCGTATTGTACCCGGTTATCCGAAAGATGAAGCCCCACAGCTCTGGCAGCAGTATGGCTACCGTGATGACTTGCTTGATGTCGGAGAATTATTTGGTCTTTGGGTCATCGAAGGCCCTGACAAACTAAAAGATGAACTTCCATTTGAGGCCTCCAAACTTCCTATAATTATCACAAACGATCATCAGCCATACAAACAGCGAAAAGTCCGTATTTTAAACGGTGTACATACTGCCATCTGCTGCGGTGCCTATCTCAGCGGTGCCCGTACTGTGTTAGAATGTATGGAAAATAATGATATCCGAAGCTTTATAGAAAAACTGATATATCATGAGGTCATCCCCTGCCTTGACTTGCCGGAGAATGAACTTCTCTCATTTGCCGCGGATGTTCTTAATCGTTTTAAAAACCCACTTATCCGCCATGAACTTCTTTCGATTACATTAAATACAACATCTAAATTAAAAAGCCGTATACTTCCGTCAATAAAAGCATTTTATAATTCTAAGGGTACATTGCCAAAATGTCTTACTGCCGCCTTCGCTTTTTACATTGCACTTTACCGACAATTTTGTATACAAAATAATGGCAGCCGCATCATTAAAGATACACCTGCCATCATCGACTTTTTCAAAAGCCACCGCTATATGCCGTCGGATATACTTTGCCGCAGACTTTTTACAATGACTCATATATGGGGTGAGGATTTGTCCTTAATTCCCGGCTTTGAAAACACTATCGTTAATTTTCTAAATATACTGGAAACTAAATCTGTCCAAGCGGTCATCCACCTTTGCACTACTGCCCCTTCGGAAATATAAATTTCAGCCGTGTTCCCTGCCCCGGCGTACTTTCAATATCCATGCCTGCATTATGCAGCATAGCGCCATGCTTGACAATC
>USSL01000261.1 GCA_900557175.1 uncultured Eubacteriales bacterium | reverse complement strand
GCCGTCAGCGGTGTATCATCGCGCCACAGTTCTGAAAGCTCTGAAAAAAGATATGTATGCTCAACATACAGCTGAAGCTGATTAATCTTATAAAAGCTCAGCTTATCAGCCAATGTCTTAAGCCATGAAAGCTTCGGCACGCGGCCTCTTGTCACATCATGATAAAAGCCTCTTTCTTTAATATCCGGATAATCCTCAATAACAAGACAAGGTATTGCCGCCCCTCTCTGCCGCAATATCTGCCTTAGTGTCTGTACACCGTATAAGATACCGTCATCACTGCCGCCTTCGATTACAATCTTGTTTTCTTCAACACTTAAGCGGTACTGCGAAGGCTTCATTGACAGATTATTTTTTAAAAATACCGGTCCGTGTCCAAACTGTCTGCGGATTGTATAATCAAAACCGGCAGAAGCCTTTAATTCTTCTTTTAAAAGCGCCGCATAGCCATCAATCTGTCTGCTGTTTAAATCTTCTGTCACAATTTCACCGGCATAAGGCAAAAAACATTCGCCCATGCGCCATACTAATTCTTTCGGTTTTGGTATCAAGTACATCTTTTTCCCTCCGTATTTTCAAACAGGGGCATTCCCTGCTTGAAAATGCCCCTGTTTATTATTGCTGCTCTTATTTGGCTGCATCAACCTGTGCCTGAGCTTCTGCGCGGATTGTTTCCCAACCTGCTTTATCTAATTCGTCATGAAGTGTCTTCACTAATTCTCTAGGATCCTGAGCGCCTGTCCAGAATTCTGATTTATATTTCTCATATACGGCGCGGCAGTTTGCAAGTTCTGTTTCAATCTTGCTTGTATCAAGGTCGAAACCGATCATAACAGAAGGTGTTGCAGCTTCATTTAAAGCCTTAACTTCATCCCACTGATTCTTCTTGTCTGTGTCAAGAAGTGATACGTTAAAGAATGTACCCTGTGTATAACCTGCCATACCCCAGTCTGTTGTCAGTCTCTTAACCTTCTTATCTGATGTATACTCAAAATCTTCGCCCTCAACACCATAGTAGAAAAGGTCACGAACCTTTGTGTCTGTGTTTACAAGCTGAAGTAACTGAAGCGCTTTTTCCGGATGCTCGCAGTTTGCTGAAATTGCGTTCATAGAACCACGAACAGATGTGTTTGATACAACTGTAGGTCCGTACTGGATTGCAACACAGTTATCAATACCGTTGTTTGGTCCCCAGTTGGAATCTGCTGCGCCGCTCCAACCCTGAGCTGTAAAGAATGTTCTGTACTTGTTCTGGCTGTCTGCTGTCGGCGCATCACCGTTGATGATGCCTTCTTTATACATCTTGTGGATAACATCCATGTTCTTTAAGATATCTTCATCTTCAAGAGGATTTACAACAGTCTTTGTCTCATCATCATACTTAATACCAAGTGCAGGAAGGGATGCACCTAACTGGTCATACCATGAAAGAAGCATATCTGCACCTTCTTTTGCCATATAGTATGGTGAGCCGCCTTCGCCGTCCTTAATCTTCTTTAATGCATCGTATAAGCTGCTAAAATCAGTCACTTTTTCAATGTCGATATCATACTTGTCAGCCATATCCTTATCCCATACAAAGTACTGTGTAATTGAGCTGTCTTTGTATGTAGGAACACCGTAAATCTTTCCCTTTACAGAAACTGCCTGCCAGTAATCCTCTGGAATAAGGCTGTAAAGATCAGGTGTTGAATTTTTAACTAAGTCTGTAATATCAAGAAAAGCACCTGTTGTAACTTCTGCGTTATATCTTGTCTGGTCTGTGAAAAGGATATCGAAATCCTCACCGGAGTTTGTGATAACGCTGCGGCGGCTGTCCCAGTCACCCCAAGGAACAATCTCCATGTCAACATTCACGCCGATTTTCTCCTCAAGGTATGGATTAATCTGAGCAAGCCATGCTTCATAGTTTTCCGGCTGTCCGTTACCAACCTGGATCCACTTTAATGTTACAACTTCATCTGTTGTGCCTGCTGCGTTTCCGTCTCCAGCCTGACCTTTGTTGTCATTAGAACTTCCACATGCTGTCAGAGTCCCCAAGCTCATTACAGAAGCCATTGCCAATGCAGCTACCTGTCTCTTTTTCATAGTTTTTTCCTCCTTTGCCGCTTATCGCAGCTCATTTAATAAGTTTTTATGAAGGTCCAGCCTTCTTTGATAAACGCATATGCGTTTTTCACATAAATATCAGCCCTTAACCGCACCAATTGTAATACCGGAAATAAAGTACTTCTGGAAGAACGGATAAGTACATGCAATAGGAATAATAATGATAATTGCCATCGCCATTCGTGCGCCCTCTTTAGGCATGGAGTTAATGTAATCCGCCATACTTACGCCAAGCGCCGGGTTGCTGGCCATCATCTCGATACTTCTTTGAATACTGTCAAGTAAAGCCTGAAGTGAATACAGCTTTCCGTTAGTAATATACAAAGATGACTGGAACCAGTCATTCCAGTAACCGAATGTTAAGAACAAAGCGATTGTTGATAACACCGGTTTTGATAACGGCACTGCAATACGTCCGAAAATTGAAAACTGTGACGCGCCGTCAATCTGTGCAGATTCGATGACCGCCTCCGGAATATTCGTCTTAAAATATGTTTTACAAATAACAACATTAAAGGATGATACACAGAGCGGGAAAATCAGCGCCCATATCGTATCTTTTAAATGAAGCATCTGTGTATTTACAACGTAAGCTGAAATCATACCGCCGTTGAAAATCATCGGAATAAATACAAGCATTGTAAAAAATCCGTTAAGTCTGAAGTTCGAACGTGAAAGCACATAGCCCATCATCGTTGTCAATGCAACACCAATCACTGTACCGACAACAGTAACAATAACAGAGACACCGAGCGCTCTTAAAATTGTACCAAACTCATTCAGTAGGAACTTATAGGAATCTGCCGAAAAAGCCTGCGGCCAAAAGCGGTAACCAATTTCCTGAATCGACTGCTCTGAGGAAATTGAAATCATGAAAATAAATATTACTGGGATAATACATACAAGTGCAAGTATTATAAATATAATGTTGAAGCAGAAGTTTGTCGGCTTCGAAATTCGGTTTAATGCGGATTCACTTGACATATCCATATCTTTTGTCCGATGAACATGCTCCTTGGATTTACTATTGGGTTGGCTTTGACGGCGTAGAT
>USSL01000260.1 GCA_900557175.1 uncultured Eubacteriales bacterium | reverse complement strand
TTAAAGCGGCAGGAAGAAACAGCCCGCGAATATTTAAAGCTTAAAGAACGGTTAAAGTCATGTGAAGTCAATCTTTATCTCAGGGAATATGATGCCATGAAAGAGGCATTAACGGCGCTGAATCAAAAAACAGAGATTGTTTCCGGTGACCTTGCCCAGACAAATCATGAATATGAACAGATTAAAGCTGCTTATGAACAGCTTGAAGCACAGCTTGAGGATTATGATAAAACAATTGAAGCGCAGCGCCACAGCCTTAATGAAAGTCTTCTTGACAAAGAAAAGGTTGAAGGCGAAATCAAAGTTTTAAACGAGCAGATCGCCTCTGTCACAACGACAGCAGACCATCAGAAAAATCGTCTTTCGGAAATTTCAGACCAAAAAGCTTTAAAGCAGAAAGAGCTTGAAACTTACGAGGAAGAAAAACAGGGCATTCGTAATAAGCTTGAAAATCTCGACGATGCAAAAACAAAGGCAGACAATGCCCTTGCACAAATGAATCAGAATGTTCAGACGCTCAGACAGACCATTGATGAAAAAAACGGCGATATTATCGGCTTTTTAAATGAAGCCGCGGCTGTCAAAGGCAAAATCGGCCGATACGATACGATGATCGAGCAGATTAATATCCGTAAATCCGAGTTAAATCAGCGGCTCATTATTTTAAAAACAGAGGAAACTTCAAAGGCAGATGCCGTCAAAGGCTTCGAGGCCGAGCTTGAAGAAAAGATGAAGGAAATTGTCACAGCACAGGAGGATAAAGAACGGCTCACAAAAGAGGGCAATGAAGTTTCTGAGACGTTAAACCGTCTGCGCCGGGAAATGGACGAACGCCAGCAGGCGTTTCATCAGACAAATTCAAGATACGGCGCCCTTAAAAATATAAGCGAGCGCTACGACGGTTACGGAAGCAGTATCAAAAAGGTCATGGAGCGAAAAAAAGATACGCCGGGCATTATCGGTGTCGTCGCAGATATTATTAAAGTTGAAAAACGCTTTGAGACAGCTATTGAAACAGCGCTTGGCGGCAGTATTCAAAATATTGTTACAGACAATGAACAGACAGCAAAAACGCTCATCGCCTATTTAAAGCAGGGGCGTTTTGGACGGGCGACTTTTTTACCGCTGACAAGTGTCCTTGGAAGGGATGCTAACATTAATTCCGCCGTGCTTCATGAGGAAGGCGTCATTAATACAGCAAGTGCCATTGTCGGCTATGATAAGCGCTATGAAGGCATTATCAATCACCTCCTCGGACGTATTATCGTTACTGAAAATATTGACAGTGCTTTGCGCCTTGCTAAAAAATACAAATATAGCCTGCGTATTGTCACCCTTGACGGAGAGCTTTTAAATCCGGGCGGTGCTCTTTCCGGCGGTGCTTATAAAAATGCCGGAAATCTTCTCGGACGAAGCCGCGAGCTTGAAGAATTACAAAAACGGATTGACAGTATTAAAGCAGAGATTGATGACTGCGGCACAAAAATCGTCCGTTTTCAGGAACGTAAGAGTGAAATAAAAAAAGCACAGGAACAGTATATTGTACATATGCAAGAGTTGTCCTTAAGTGAAAATACGATACGTATGAATCTGAATCAGGCAAAAAAAGCAGCCTCAGATAACGCCGCTGTCTATTCAGAGCTTCAGAAAGAGGACGCTGAGCTTAAACGTCAGATTGAAGAAATTACAGGGAATAAAAACCTTTTAAACGTATCGCTTAAAGAGCTTGATACATTGAAGGATGATACCCAAAAGCTTATTGAAGACCTTTCAGCACGCTTAAATGAAGCCGTTGAAAGCGAAAAGCAGTTTAATGAAAAAAATTCAGGTCTGGCACTGGAGGTTTCGGGCTATCAGCAGAAAAACCAGTTTATTCTTGAAAATATCAGGCGTGTCCGCAGTGAAATCGGACGTTTTACAGAAGATGCGGATAAAATCAAACAGCAGCTTGAAAGCCTTGAAGCACAAAAGCAGGCGAAAGAAAATGAAATTTCCGACTGTCGGGGACAGCTTGAAAGACTATCGGAAACGTCAAAAGCAGCCAAAGCAGCCGTCGATGAGACAATGGCAAAAAAAGAAGCACTTACAGCCGAGCATAAAAGCTTTTTTGCAAAACGTGAAGAATTATCCGGGCGCATCAGCCAGCTTGATAAAGAGATGTTCCGTTTAAATCATCAGATTGAAGATACGGAAAATAAAAAGACTGCAAAAAATAATTATATGTGGGAAGAATACGAGCTGACGTATCAGGCAGCCCTCGATTTTGCGGATGAAACATTAAAGACAGCCGACGCCGCAGCGTTGAAAAAATCCGCGGCCGGATATAAAACAGCGATTAAGCAGCTTGGCAATATTAATGTCAATGCCATTGAAGAATATAAAGAGGTCAGCGAGCGTTACGGGCTTCTTAAAGCACAGCATGATGACCTTGTGGAGGCAGAGGGTAAGCTTTCGGATATTATCGAATCTCTTGATACAGCCATGCGTGAACAGTTTTCGGAGAAGTTTAAGGAAATTCAGAAAAATTTCGACAAAGTATTCAAAGAACTGTTCGGCGGCGGTAAGGGCAGCCTTGAGCTTATGGAAGATGAGGATATCCTCTATGCCGGCATACGGATTATTGCCTCGCCGCCCGGCAAGAAGCTTCAAAATATGATGCAGATGTCCGGCGGTGAAAAAGCGCTGACAGCCATCGCGCTGCTGTTTGCCATACAGAACCTGAAGCCGTCGCCCTTCTGCCTGCTGGATGAGATTGAAGCGGCGCTGGATGATTCGAATGTAGGGCGCTTCGCAAAGTATCTGCACAAGTTGACAAAGAATACGCAATTTATTATTATTACCCACCGGCGCGGCACAATGAATGCAGCCGATGTACTTTATGGTATTACAATGCAGGAGAAAGGCGTTTCAACGCTCGTATCCGTGAATTTAATTGATTCCAAACTAGACGATTAAAAGGAGAATATTTATGGCAGAGGAAAAGAAAGGCTTTTTTAAACGGCTTGTTGCCGGACTTACAAAAACGCGGAAAAGTATTGCCGCCGGTTTTGATTATATTTTCAGCGGCTTTTCAAAAATTGATGAAGATTTTTATGAGGAGCTTGAGGAAGTGCTTGTAATGGCTGATCTCGGTATTCATACAACAGAGGCGGTCATTGATGATATAAAGGCCA
>USSL01000259.1 GCA_900557175.1 uncultured Eubacteriales bacterium | reverse complement strand
GGCTGTTGTTATTGTGATATTACTCTTGTCTTCACTCTTTGAAAAAAGAAGAAAAAAGGCAAGGTAATGATAAAATTTTTCAGTGCTCACAGAGCACAGAAGGGAGAAAAGATGAAAAAAAGATTTATTGCTGCCGCAATGGCAGTCACAGCCGCATTTTCTTTAGCGGCCTGCGGAAAGCAGATGAGTACAAACCCAAATGGAGATGCAGCCGCAGACACAAAGGAAACAGCCGACGGTGACAACGGCGAGCTTGTTTTATTCACATGGGAAAATATGTTCCCTCAGGAAGTTTTGGACGGCTTCACAGAAAAAACAGGTATAAAGGTTATTTACTCAAACTTTGATACAGACGAGACAATGCTTGAAAAACTGTCTCAGGCAAAGGGCGGCGACTATGACCTTATTGTTGCAGATGATTATATTATTGAGCAGGCTGTCAATGAAGGCCTTGTTCAGGAAATCGACAAGAGCATTGTGACAAACTTCGGAAATATTAATCCGCTTTATCAGGGACAGTTCTATGATAAAGAAGATAAATACACAGTACCTTATGGTGCCGGTATTCCTTTGATTGTTTACGATCCTGAGCAGGTGGACTTTGAAATCGAAGGTTATTCAGACCTTTGGAATCCGGCACTTGAGGATAAGGTTGCCCTGACAGCAAATTATCGTGTAATCAACGGTATTACTTTATTATCTATGGGCAAATCTATGAATGAGACAGATCCTGCTGTGATTGCAGAGGCAGGTAAGAAGCTTCTTGAGCTTGCACCGAATGTGCGTATGATTCAGGATGACAATACACAAAATGCGCTCTTAAATGGTGAGGCAGCGGTTGCTTTCCTGTATACATCACAGGTTACACAGGTGCTTGCTGAAAATCCAGACCTTAAGGTTGTTTACCCGAAGGAAGGCTTGGGCTTTGGTATTATGGCCGGCTTTATTCCTAAGAACGCGCCGAATGCAAAGGCTGCCAATGAATTTTTAAATTATATTCTGGAGCCTGAAATTTCAAAACAGTGCATGGAATTTATCGGTTATTACAATACAAATAAGGCTGCAGACGATATTGTCAATCCGGAGCTTGTTGTGCCGGAATCTGTAACAAAGGGTGAAATCATTCAGAATGTTCCTGCAGAAGCAGATGAAGTCTACAACAAAAACTGGACAGAATTTAAAGCAGCCTGCGATTAAATCAGAGCAGTTTTTTAAGAATTGAATATTTTATAAAAGGGGCGCAAGCTTTGCAAAAAAGTGCATTTAGATGCACGCGGTGCAAAACTTGCGCTTCTTTTGCGAAAATTACATATTTAACCGTGAAAATATTTTAACATTTGTACCAGTGTGGGGTTTTCAGAAATTTCATCCGTATCGCGCTTACGTTGTCCAAATTGAACAAATTGTGATGAGGAATAAAAATTATATAATTTTAGATTGCTGGCACATTCTGTGTAAACAGTTTTTCCGCCAATAATAAACTGCGCTTCCTGCACTTTATTACATGCCATAGATAATAATTCTGTACCTGAAATGGAATGTACTAATGTAGGATTAAAGTTTTTTCCGAGTTGAGCGATTAATGGCATTGATACAAGAAAACGGTCAAGTTCTTTGTCATATTGAGAGAACTTTAAAATTCGTTTTTGTAATGTTTTGCTTAACGTATTTCCGGTGATAGAAACAAATTTATTGGTAAGTGTAAAATATCCGACGAGTTCAGGAGGGTCGGCAGCGGCAAAAACTAGATAAGTCATAGCGAGCCGTTGCTTTGAAAAATTAATTGCTTTTGTTTGTATAAAATTTTCAACATCTTCATTAGGCGGACACATAAAATTAGAGAGAAGATTTTGGAGAGAATCTTCTCTCTAAGTGTTAATCATTTCTAAGAGATTCAGTTCTGCATAATCCATTATAATTTGTCTCCGAAGAAAGCTTTAATATCTTTGGAACCTTTTAATTCTTTTACATTAAAGTTAAGAGGCTTAGGTGCAGTAGCAATAGAAGCTGCTTTTTCTAAGGCTTCTACAAAAGCAATAGCGGAGTCTTTATCACGGATTACAATATTTTTTTTAATACTTTGTGTTGCCATGTCTATTTTCTCCTTTCGATTTCTTTTAATATTGGGCGTTTGCGAAACACCAAAAACCACATAAATACGGCGTTTTTCTTGTTAAAAATAAAATATCCCATCAAGGTTAATATTAGCATATCTGATTATAAAAAAAATAGCAACTGAAACTGCTGGTTTAAAACAGCAGAAAAATTAAATATTTTATCCGGCGGTGATCGCCGTTGTGTCAGTAATATTCAAGTTTTCGTTTTCGCCGGAGGCTGCCGGAGTGCTTTCTCCGGTAACTTCCGTGCTGCTTTCGGCAGTGCCTGTCATAGTGCTTTCAAGTGAGCCGCTTTCTCCAGCACTTGTGCCGATGTCTGACGGCAGCGTCATAGAACCTTCCGGAATGATGTCTTCTTCGTTGACCGGCGCGCCGTCTGGAAGTATCAGGCCGTAATAGTTTGTTTCCTGAATGAGTGTCGTTGCCTGAAGTTTGTAGGTAACGGCTGTTTTCATTGCGTCGACATAAGTATCAATTTCGGAGTCAGTCATTGAAACGCCTTCGGCCGGGGTAAATTCTCCGGTGTAGCTATTGTAAAAGCCTTTGTCAGATTTCCAGCTTCTTGATGCAAAGATGACAAGGCCTTCAGAGTCTGACATAATATCGGTACCTTCCAAAAGTCTTGAATCATAGTTCAAACCAAGAAGATTGGAAAGTGTCGGAAGAATATCAACCTGTCCGCATACTTTATTAACAGTAACCGGCTCAGTCATACTTGCCGACCATATAACAAGTGAGTTTTTGTAAACATCAAAGTTGATGTTTTCTTCATTCAGCTGCTGTGTATCTTCAGAGTTGCCGAATTTTTGTCCGGTGATTTCTTCAAGAATCGGCAAATCGAAGTACGGAATATGATCCGGTGCCATGACAAGTAATGTTTTGTCTGCAATGCCTGCGGCTTCCAGCTTATTGATTAAAGTTGTAAGCCCTTTTTCAAGCTCAAGGTTGGCCGCAATATAGTCTTTTGTTGCCTGAGAGTAAGGCAGATCGGCAACGAGATCCGCATTTTTTACAGCCATGGAATTGCCGCCGTCGGTGTACGGCATGTGACCGCTGATTGTCAGGTAATAAATATTAAATGGCTGT
>USSL01000258.1 GCA_900557175.1 uncultured Eubacteriales bacterium | reverse complement strand
GATTATATATCAAAATCCTTGAGAATAGGGTGTCAACTTTTATGATACAACACCACAAATACGCTGTCCGGTCTGAAAAGCTGGATATAATGGTTAAAGACAACTTTATACTTACATTCTCCTGATGTCTTGTCATAGGTCATTGTCCAGTCTCCGACTTTAATGCCGTTAATCACAAGCGATGCTTTCATATCTTTATACAGATTAAGTCCCGGAACTTTAAATAATGTCCGTTCAAACCAGCTGCCTTCCTTATATGGCGAATCACCTTCTTTAACGACCGGATTCCAATTGACCTCGTAGGAAAAGTTGTCTCCCTTCATGACTTCTACATTGCCGCCCTTATACTCGACGCCGTTAATAAAAATCCTCGTCGTCAGATTCAGGTTTTCTTCCGGTATCTTATCGCCTTCTGCCAGTGCAAGCGCCACCGCATCTGCCGTTGATACAGTCTGAAACTCAGCAAGTTCAGAAACTGTCATATCTTCGATTGGTTTTCCATAAATGTCGCTGATAACTTCTCCATCAGCCAGTGACTGGACATCCATCAGCCTGTCAGAATTTAAAAGCCACTCCGGCGGCTGAGGCCACACTGCCAGTTCTTCTTTTGTTTCATCTTCTGCCGCAGTTTCTGACTGACTTTCGGCCTGAGATTCATCTTCAGTCTGAGATTCACCTTCGGCCTGCGGTTCACTTCCGGTCTGTGTCTCATCTTCAGTCTGTACCGCAGTTTCTGACTCTTGTCCCGTCTGAGCTAAAGCTTCAGTCTCACTTTCAGTCTGCGCCGCACTTTCTGTCTGTGTGACGTTTTCTGTCTGCGTCTCACTTTCTGTCTGTGCGATATTCCCTGCCTGTGCCTCACTTTCTGTCTGTGGCTCAGGTATCGTCAATATGTGACTTTCTTCAAGTGGTTCATCTGTATCTTCCACATATAAATTATATGGTTCCCGATTTAAACCGGTGGCTTCGGAAGCATAAACCGGTGTTGATGTCAAAAGTACGATTGCGGCAAGCATGCCGCTGATGAACCTTTTCCTCTTTTTGTCCATTTCAACCTCCTATTTAGACGTTTTTTACGTTTTGATTATATATTATTTGTGCATTTTGTGCAATATGCTTTTAAAAATGTATATTTTTTAGTTTTTTCGTATGCATTTTGCGATAAACCGAGTTGTTTAATCATAAAAGTGTATATTTTGTTATAAATTTTATGCCACGAATTTTTTTATCCGAACAAATGTCCTATTTACACATGATGCACATCTGCCCGTCGGAGCTTTTTTATGACATAGGAAGCAATTTCCTATGTCATAAAAAAAGAGCCTGCAGACAATTTTATCGCCTGCAAGCTCTGATCTGATTCCGTTTTATTTACATATTGTTTTGATTTCCGGCCATCTGTTCTTCCTGACGTTTAATCATTCTTCTGACCATCTCACCGCCGACCGAACCATTCTGATAAGATGTAAGGTCGCCGTTGTAGCCCTGCTTTAACGGTACGCCGATTTCTGATGCAACCTCATATTTAAAACGGTCGAGTGCTGCCTTTGCCTGTGGAACTTCCGGTGTGTTTGAAGAACTGTTATTTGTACTCATAACTATAACCTCCGTCTGTGTTTTGTTTTTTGTTACACTCATAGTATGACCTTTAACAAAAACAATACGCTGGCAATGTGTACAAAATGAGACATTTTTTACAACACAAGTGTTTCTAATGTGCGCCGCATATACCTGTCAATGGCGGCAGAAAGTACACTGCCGTCTGTATTTTTCCCAAAAAGCACTTCATCCGGTGTTTCCTTTGCCGCATCTGCCGCTGCTTTCAGCAAATCCAAATCATTAAACAAATCGCCGATTTTAAATTCCATCAGCCCGCTTTGTTTTAAGCCGAACAAGTCACCCGGACCGCGAAGTCTTAAATCCTCACCGGCAATAAAAAAACCGTCATTGGATTTGACAAGCACTTCAAGCAGCTCTGACGCATTGCCTTTATCCGATGTATTTATAAAAATACAGTAAGACTGGGCGTCGCCACGGCCGACACGTCCCCTGAGCTGATGAAGCTGGGCAAGGCCGAAGCGCTGGGCATCCTCAATCATCATCACTGTCGCATTCGGCACATTGACGCCGACCTCCACAACCGTTGTCGACACAAGCACCTGTATTTCATTTTTGGCAAACCGCTCCATAATTTCATTTTTTTCTTTCGGCTTTTGCTTTCCGTGAAGATAGCACACCTCAATATCCGATGGCAGCGCGCGTCTGAGTTTTTCCGTATAGTCGATCACATTTTCAGCCTCAAGCATTTCACTCTCCTCAACCATCGGACATATGACATAAGCCTGATGTCCAAGACGCACCTGCTGCTCAATAAAATGCCATGCCGTCGGACGGTAGCCTGTCCCTACGGCACAGTTTTTAATCGGCAGGCGTCTTGCAGGAAGCTCGTCAATGACGGATATATCCAGATCGCCGTATAAAATAACAGCCAGTGTCCGCGGAATCGGCGTTGCACTCATGACGAGCACATGAGGCGAACCGCCCTTTGAAGACAAAACCTCACGCTGCCGAACGCCGAAACGATGCTGTTCATCTGTAATAACAAGGGCAAGCTTATCATAAACAACCTTTTCCTGTATAAGCGCATGTGTTCCTATAATAATATCAGCCTCATGCGCTTCAATCTGTGCATAGGCGATCCGCTTTTCCTTTGCCGTCATTGAGCCTGTCAGCAACACAATCTGCGGTGTCTTCCCATTGCTTAAAATCACATTTTTAAAATCCTTTTTAAAGCTTTCGTAATGCTGCTTTGCAAGCACCTCTGTCGGCGCCATAAGACAGCCCTGAAAACCGCAGTCGGCCGCCGCCAGCAGCGCCAGCTGGGCAATGACTGTCTTTCCCGAGCCGACGTCGCCCTGCACAAGCCGGTTCATCACCTTGTCCGAGAGCAAATCTGTCTGAATTTCCTGCCATGTTTTCATTTGGGCGCCAGTCAGCGGAAAGGCAAGCCCTGCTCTAAAACTGCGGCAAACAGAAAGCTCCGTGCCGCTGCTGCCGATTTTATATATATTTTCAGCCGCCTCATGGTTTTCCTTTAAAAGCCTTATGGCAAGGGCAAACAGATAAAATTCGTCAAAGGCAAGCCGTTCTCTCGCCTTAAGCATACATTCTTTATTTTCCGGAAAATGAATCTGACTGACGGC
>USSL01000257.1 GCA_900557175.1 uncultured Eubacteriales bacterium | reverse complement strand
AAACCGACGATTTCCCTTACAAACTGTCCAAGCGGCTTTTCACCATATTCTGCCTTATATTCATCTTCTGTCCCAAGCTCACTCCATAATATTTTCTCTAAAATATTAATATCCTCATGTGTCATCGGTTTATTATGCTTAAGCTTTGAAATCACTTCATCATCCTGATGCTGGCGCACATAATATTCAGCCTTCGCTTTATAATTTTTTAAATCATCATTTTCAAGTTCTGATTCTTTCCAGTCTATAGATAAAATATCATCTTGAAAATCCGTATCATAATGCATTCGTTCTACCTGAATATACTGCATCAGATCTCTTAAACGCTTGCGGATAACTTCAAACTCATCAACACCTGCCCGATCAAGATAATCTGTATGAAGCACCTGATGAATAAGTTTGGACTGAGCCATAATTTCAGGAATGTTGGCAATATGTGCAAGCGCACTGACCTTTCGCTTCAAATCATTTCTTGCTTTTCCATAAGTTTTCCCTTCTAAATAAGCCAATTCAATCCCATACATCAGCGCATCAAAGCGCACCGCGCTTGCGATATCTTTATCCGGCTGAATCAATGGTGCTATTTCCTCGCGGATAATCATTGTATCCTCGTAACTCAATACATTATAATTTTCTCTATTTGCATATGTATCCACATATTTAATATGCTGCCGCACTGCAAAATTATCTCTGTTTAATTCTCCAACTTTTTCAACCATATGGTCAATCAGCGCGTTTCTATATTGAATAAGCCGTTTCGTCTGATAATTGATATCCTGAAGCTTATAGGACAACTGAAATTCAAGATTAAAAATTGCTCCCTGAAGCGCAAGCCTGCTCTGTGTATCCCTCCCTTTATCATTTATCCTGAAAAACTCAAAATTATTACAAAAATCAAAGATATAAAACTTTTTCTTATCTTCGCCGTCAATAAGCTTCGGACAAAGCCTTGTTCCCCTGCCAATCATCTGCCAAAACTTCGCCTTACTCATGACTTTCTTAAAAAATACTAAGTTAAGCACCTCCGGCACATCGATACCAGTGTCAAGCATATCGACAGAAATGGCAATCTGCGGAAGCTTCCCCGGTTCAGAAAATTCATCAATTGCCGTCTGTGCATAAGTCATATAATTATCAATCACTTTTGCATATTCCGGCAAATTCGGATATTCCTTATTAAATACTTCAAATATCTTTTCCGCATGGTCATGATTTTTTGCAAAAATAATTGTCTTGCCAAGCTTCTCACCGTAATCGATACGCAAACCGTTTTCCATAAGAATATGAAGTACTTTCTTTATTGTATCTTCATTAAATACCCATGAATTTAACGCCGAAGCACTGATTCCCAACGGCACGGAATCATCGCTGCTGCCGAAAGTATTTTCATAATCTTCTTTTTCTTTCTCCGACAATTCATCATATACAATCCCCTGTTCCATAAACTTCAACGAAGTCTCAACTGAAAGAAAATCTACAAGATATCCATCTTTAACTGCCTGCGCCAATTCATAACCATATGTAGGCACACCATTTTCCAGCTCAAAAATCTGATATGTATTTTTATCGACCTCGTCTTTTGGCGTTGCCGTCAATCCCACAAGCGGTGCATCAAAATAATTAAATATATCCTGATATTTATTATAAATCGAACGGTGGGCTTCATCGCAAATAACTAAGTCGAAATAACCGCATGTAAAAAGCTTTCCATCATCATCATTTACCGAATCAATACAGTTCATCATTGTCTGATATGTTGAAAAAACACCGTGGGCTTTATAATTATTCTTTTCCTCACAAAGATTTGTCACAGAAAAATCCGGCAATAAATTCACAAAACTCCGTTTTGCCTGAGTTACAAGAGAATTTCTGTCCGCTAAAAATAAAATATTTTTAATCCATCCGTTTTTAAGCAAAACATCACACAAGGCAATGATTGTCCTTGTCTTTCCCGAACCGGTGGCCATCACAAGCAATGCCTTACGCCTGTTTTTTTCTCCAAAACTTGTGCATACCGCTTTAATCGCCGCTTTCTGATAATACCGGTCTGCAATTTTCTTATCAACCATCACATGTGATAAGCTTGTCCTTGTCGCCCGAAGATTAAACCATTTTTCTAAATCCCGCTTTGAATAAATTGAAGCAATCCTGCGTTCCGGATATTGTCCATCCACAATTCTCGTCTCAAAACCATTTGTCAAAAATATAACCGGACGTCTGCCATATTGTTTTTCAATTAAATCCGCATATAGCTTTGCCTGCTGACGCCCTTTGACTACATCCACACACATACGTTTTGCCTCTATCACAGCTAGAGGCTTATGTGCATCATCATACAACACATAATCTGCATAGCCGATATCGGATTTATTTGGCATTCCCGGAAGTTTCACTTCATTCATCCAGTCTTTGCCTTCCACCCATCCGGCATCCTCAAGCATTGTGTCAATGTAAATTTTCCGCGTTTTATATTCAGACAAATCCAGCGGTTTTGGCACATAGGTCTGCCTCTGCTGCTCTCTGCGTGCCGTCAGTGCCTCTTTCAGCGCCTTATTTTCATCCATAAGCATCTTCAAATCTAACTCTGAAGCTGACTGAGCAACCGATTTTTTTTCATATTGTGCTTCTTCCAAGAGTTCAGGATTAAAGTTTTTCTCCTCGTAGCTTTCCCCATAACAATAAGCAACAAAATCCATAAAAATATAAAGATTTTCAAGACATAACTTCGCCTTATCCAGCGTGATCTTCCGTCCGCTATGGGCTGCCTGATTCCCCAGTTTTCTTATGAAATCCATACGCTTCCATAAATTCGGTTCGACAATATCTCTAAATTCTTCTGTGCTCATCAAACTGACTAAATTATCCTGATAAGGCAGCACCAGCGATTTATCCACCGAATACATCCATTTCACGGCAAACTCCATGGCCCGACGGCAATTAAGGGCACTTGCCTCCATGTCAATATTCAATATTTTTTCCGCCGAAACTGCAACATCGGCAAAACTTTTAAATTGACTGTCATTTTTCAAAAAATCAAAATTCGTCATGTCATCACCCCTTTGAATTGTCTTTTGTTCTATCGCTTGACGCTAAATGCAGTAAATTATCCGGCAGCATAGGTTGGTATATATATGCCAAAACCAACTGGCAATTTTGATTTGTCGATCTGGGCGACGAACACCGTAAATTGTTTCTGAGTTTCCATT
>USSL01000256.1 GCA_900557175.1 uncultured Eubacteriales bacterium | reverse complement strand
CATTTTTCTTCATATTGGTTGCCAGCACCATCTGTATATCCTGATCTTCATACACCTGACATTTTTTATTGATTCTCACGAACTTAAGATAGGCATCTTTTGCAACTAAAAGTGAGGCGCCCACACCAAAAAAGGTAATACTCTCCGCCTTTTCAAACAGATCGATACATTTTTTCAATGTTTCTGTATGAATTAAATCTCTCGTATCTTCCAGTGAAGCAATACTCCTTGCAATGCTTTTTTGAACAAGAAGGTCAAGACTGTCATTTTTCATAATCTCGGCATCGTTACTGATAACAACCTCTTTTTTCAGAACAAGCTCACAGGCAAGCTGCCGCTGATATTCTTTATAGTTTTTAAAACCCATCTTTTTGCACAGCCGCGTCACCGTAGCTGCTGATACAAATGAATCATGTGCCAGCTCATGAATGTTAATTCCGGCTGCTCTCTCCATATTTTCGAGAACATATTTGATTACTTCTTTTTCACTGTCGCTGGCCGACGAAAAATACTCTCTGAACCTTACGATAACACTTTCCATATTTTCATCTCACTTTACAAAAATCTCCATGCTTTTATTGTCTTTTTATACAATACATACTTTGAAACTCTTTCAGCTTATATCTAATTCAGATAAATACTACAGCTTTTTTCGTCTTTTTATGTGTGTATTATACAATTGAAGAAACTAAACTTCAAGTTTTTGAACGATATATGATATATTATTTCATATTTTGAAATAAAGCAACTATTTTCATTAAATTGAGTGAAATTTTTAAACAACAAAGCAGACAGTTTTGCCACAATGACAAGTCTGTCTGCTTATATACATTCGTTTTCAAGAAATATTAAAAATCAATATCCAGCCCAAGGCCCGGACGGCCACTTAATGTATATCGGCCGCCATCAACTTTAAAGCCGCCTTTCATTCCCATCTCTGGATCGACCGCATACATAAAGCTGTCACAGTCTGCCTCCGTCACATTCTTCTTTGCAGCTGCAAAAGCCACCCCCGCCGCAATGGCAACCTTCGTCTCCAGCATACAGCCAACCATACAAGACACATGGTGTGCTTCTGCAATGGCATTAATTTTTTCTGCCTCGTAAATACCTCCGCATTTCATCAGCTTAATGTTTAAAATATCTGCGGCATTCATCATGCATGCCCGAAATGCGTCCTGAGATGAATGAATGGATTCATCCAGCATCTGACAAACATCTGTCTTTTGCCGAAGCAGACGTGCGCCGTCAAAATCCCACCACGGAAGACACTGCTCAACGGCACCTACGCCGATTTTTTCAAATGCCTTCATCGCATAAACGGCATCACTAAGACTATATCCCTGATTTGCATCCACTCTCAGGCGGATTTTAGGGCCAACTGCCTGCCGGATCAGCTTCATGGCACAAATATCACTCTCGACGTCCCGTCCACATTTAACCTTTAATATTCTAAATCCGTCTCTTTCGACACGAAGCTTAGCTTCCTGTGCCATATTTTCCGGCGTATCTATGCCAATCGTCATATCCGTTTCAATCTGATTTGTATAACCGCCAAGAAGCTTATAAAGCGGCTGCCCCATCGCTTTTCCTTTAATGTCATACAGTGCAATATCAATTGCCGCCTTTGCCGATGTATTGTCCTTAAGCAGTCTGTCCATCATCTCATGCACGCCTTCGATATTTAGTGCATCCATACCAATAAGGCCCTGTTTAAATACCTTCAATGCTTCAATGACAATTGCTGCATTTTCTCCTGTTACCAGACCAAAAGGCGCTGCTTCGCCAATGCCCCACACACCTTCGTCTGTCATCACCTTAACGAGGGCATTTACAGAATATGTCTGTGTCGCAAAAGCGATTCTAAACGGCTTTTTTAAAGGCATTTTAATGAGTTCAAATTTTACATCTGTAATTTTCATAATAAACCTCCGTACAATTTAATATAGCTTCATTGTACGGAGGTTCAAAATAACGGTCAAGAAAAATGCCCTATTATGAAATTGATTTTCACAATATGATAAGCTTCTATTCACACGGATAATATAGTCCCCACATTTGTCTGAGTCTGTCCATAATCCGCATATTTTCAAGGGTGACCACCCATGGAAGTCTCGGATTTTCAATCTCCCCGAGTTCAATGCAATGGCATACATCCCGAATCACATATTCAAAGCCATTAATCTCATGTAAAAGAGAGACTTCTATCGGTTCTTCACCATTTTTATACAGCACCGCCCTCTCACTGCGCTGGAAATTATCAATTTCAATCCTTCCGTACTCGCCGGAAATAATCATATCCGAACCAAAATCATTGACAACAGAACATGAAATATTGGACACAAATCGACCGCCCCTGTATTTCAAAAGAACGTTCATATGTTCATCAACACCGGTTTCGCCAATATACGCACATGTCTGAATATCATCAATATCAAAGCCCATAATCATCGTTGTATAACTGATTGGATAAACGCCGACATCAAGCAGCGCGCCGCCGCCTAAGTTTTTATTAAACCGACGCGTATCCGGATATCCTTCTGCCGTAAAGCCAAAATTGGCAAGCATCATACGCACCTCGCCGATTTCTCCGTCCTCAATCCACGTCCGTACCTGTTTTGTAATCGGCAGAAACCGTGTCCACATATTTTCCATAAGAAATACATTATTGTCGTACGCTAAATCAATCAAATACTGTACCTGCGCCCCGTTCATCGCCATCGGTTTTTCGCAGAGCACATGCTTTTTAGCTTTAAGTGCTGCCGCAGCATACTCACAATGCCACGGGTGCGGCACTGCCACATAAACAGCATCAATGTCATCCGATGTTATCATCGCTTCAAAGCTTTCATAGGCTTTTTTGACGCCATTCTTTTTTGCAAATTTATATGCCTTTCCATAATTTCTTGACGCAATTCCCTCAAGCACAATCTCTTTATCCTTCATGCCGGTCACTGCTTTCGCAAATACTTCCGCAATGCCTCCGGCACCTGCAATTCCCCATCGAACCATACAAATTCCTCCTTACGCACGATGCATAACACAACATGTGGCTATGCTTACTATGTATCTATTATAACATGATAATAGATCTAACTTCAAGTAAATTAAGGTTTGTCGATGTGTTTGTACTTGCGCGTCCGAGAATGTCATAAATTTTTTGTGGCATCTAGCCATCATACACGCGGCATTGCTCGTGCGCTTCACGT
>USSL01000255.1 GCA_900557175.1 uncultured Eubacteriales bacterium | reverse complement strand
GCCGTCTCCGCACTGTTGCCTGGCACAAATACAACATGCTTTGTCTTGGAAAGGCGCACCGAAAGCTCTGCCGACAATGAATCCTTCATCGCTTCATCGCTCATCGGACGCACAATACCGGTTGTTCCAAGCACTGACAGGCCTCCGACAATACCAAGTCTCGGATTAAATGTCTTTTCTGCCAGCGTTTCACCATCCCTGATAGAAACAGTCACAGCCGCCCCAAGTCCTCCGATAACCTTCCGCACATGTGTTTCTATCATCTGACGCGGCACCGGATTAATCGCCGGTTCGCCGACCGGCAATTTAAGGCCCGGCTCAGTCACTGTTCCAATGCCTTCACCGCCAATGAATACAATAGGGCCGTCTTCCGCCTTAATATCTGTCACGGCACTTACCCGGCAGCCGTCAGTGATATCCGGATCATCCCCGGCATCTTTAATGACACTGCACTTCGGATAACTTTCCGCAATAATTTCAAGCTGCACGCGCCGTCCGACGGGCGTATCCACCTCAACCGCCGCCGGACAGCTACCCGTCTTCTGCCATATGGCCGAAGCATAAGCACAGGCTGTGGCACACGTTCCGGTTGTCACACCCTCTCTGAGTATCTTTTCTTTCATAGCCTTCTCCTTTTATTTAACAAATATCTTTCGCATACTTTCGCACACGGTATATTTTTCAGCATTATTCTGCAAGTAATTTTCTGTGTCATAAGATGGAAAAAGGGCTATCCCTCAACAAAGAGATAACCCTTTCCTAATCGCTAAGTACAATACTATTTTATATTTTTATAATTTCACAATTACTCTAAAATCTATATAACATAAAAAGGTACTGAAACTTCGGATTATAATTTTACAACGTTTGTTGCCTGAGGTCCTTTAGCGCCGTTTACAATTTCAAATTCAACAGCCTGACCTTCTTCCAATGATTTAAAACCATCCATCTGTAAACCTGTATAATGTACAAATACATCATTACCCTGTTCGTCACAGATAAAGCCATAGCCTTTTTGGTTATTAAACCACTTTACTGTACCTTTGTTCATCTTAGAATCCTCCATTCTACAACACTGAGCACGTACATACTAATGTACGAGTTTAGAATATCATAATCTAATATGACTGTCAAACAAATTTTATCGCATTTTTCCTTATTTTTCCACTTTTTTCAAATTTTTTTAGTCTAATTGTCAAAAACCACTAGCTTTATTAAGCATTTTATATTATTATATGTTGTTAGAGTATTATAATCTACAATCAGGAGGTAACCATGAGACACTTAATCAGTCCGTTAGATTTATCTGTCGAAGAAACAGAAGAAATTCTCCTTTTAGCGGAGGATATCGCCAAGGATCCATCCAGATATTCCGAAGTCTGTAAAGGTAAAAAAATCGCAACTCTATTTTATGAACCAAGTACGCGTACCCGTTTAAGCTTTGAAGCGGCAATGCTTAATCTCGGCGGCAATGTCCTCGGTTTTTCCAGCGCCGATTCATCTTCTGCGGCAAAAGGCGAAAGTGTTGCCGATACAATCCGCGTTATTTCCGGCTATGCTGATATTGCAGCAATCCGCCATCCGAAGGAAGGTGCCCCTTATGTCGCATCCCTTCATTCTCTGATTCCGGTCATTAATGCCGGCGACGGCGGTCACCAGCATCCGACACAGACATTGACAGACCTTTTAACTATTCACTCCTTAAAGGGTGGTCTTGAAAACCTGACAATCGGTCTTTGCGGCGATTTAAAATTCGGACGTACCGTCCATTCCTTAATTAATGCCCTTGTCCGCTATACAGGGATCCGTTTTGTCCTTATATCTCCGGAAGAATTACGTCTTCCGACATACATTAAAACAGACGTTTTACAGGCAAAAAATGTACCTTATAAAGAAACCGAAGCTTTAGAGGATGTTATGCCTGAGCTTGACATTTTATATATGACACGTGTACAAAAAGAACGTTTCTTTAACGAGGAAGATTATATCCGCTTAAAGGACCGCTATATTCTTGACAAAGCAAAAATGGCTTACGCTAAAGATGATATGCTCGTTCTGCACCCGCTGCCGCGTGTCAACGAAATTTCTGTTGAGGTTGATGATGATCCGAGAGCTGCCTACTTTAAACAGGCACAGATGGGTGTCTATGCCCGCATGGCTCTGATTATGAAACTTTTAAATCTGGAACTTAAGTAGGAGGTTGCTATGTTAAATATAAGCGGTATTGAAAACGGCTATGTGATTGACCATATCGCCGCCGGAAAAAGTATGGATATTTACAAATATTTAAAGCTCGGAAAGCTGGACTGTCAGGTTGCCATCATCAAAAATGCAACAAGCAGCAAGATGGGCAAAAAAGATATTATTAAAGTTCAGGGTGAAATGAACCTTGATCTGGATATTATCGGTTTTGTTGACAATAACATTACTGTCAACGTTATCCGCAACGGAAAAATTGTTGAAAAGAAAAATCTTACACTGCCTGAAAAGGTGACAAACGTCATCCGCTGTAAAAACCCAAGATGCATCACATCTATTGAGCAGGAGCTTCCGCACGTATTTAAGCTGACAGATCCTGAGAAAAAGGTGTACCGCTGCATCTACTGCGAAGAAAAATTCTCATCCAAATAAATGAATATCATTTTGTAAAAAGTTATAGCCGGTCACCCATAAGGGCATCCGGCTATAACTTTTTATGCATCGTGCGTTTCACACGGTTCTTTTGCTTCAATGGCCTCATGCTCTATAATTTTCATAAATTCAGCACCTGTGATCGTCTCTTTTTCAAGAAGATACTGCGCAGATTTATCGAGGTCTTCACGATTCTCCTGTAAAATCTTTACCGCTGATGCATATGCCGCTTCAAGTGTCTGACGTACAATTTCATCAGCTCTTGCCATTGTCTCGTCCGAGCATGTCTTTACGGGACGGCCATCCATATACTGGCTTCCCGGAAGTTCAAGTCCCATCATGCCAAACTCTTTAGACATACCGTACATCGTCACCATCTTGCGCGCAAGGTCTGTCGCTTTTTCAATATCATTTGACGCACCTGTCGTTACCGTATCAAAAACGATCTCCTCAGCCGCACGTCCGCCTAAAAATCCGACCAGCATCGCGCGGATTTCCTTCTCAGTATTTAAGTACTTCTCTTCCTCCGGCACCTGCATGACATAGCCGAGCGCACCCATGGTACGCGGCACAATCGTGATCTTCTGTACC
>USSL01000254.1 GCA_900557175.1 uncultured Eubacteriales bacterium | reverse complement strand
CTTCCGATCTAAAGTCATTGTCAAAGGTCTTGAAAATGTCCCGGCAGACGGCCCGGTGCTTTATGTCGGCAATCATCGAAGTTTTTTTGACGTTATTTTAAGCTATCCGCTTCTTAAAAATAACACCGGCTTTATTGCCAAAGAATCCTTTAAAAAGGTACCTTTAATCGGATGGTGGATGTGGTATTTAAACTGTCTGTTTTTAAACCGGGATAATATTAAAGAAGGCATGAAAACGATTCTTAAAGGCATTGAACTTATAAAAAACGGCTCATCTGTCTTTATTTTCCCGGAGGGCACACGTTCTAAAGATGAAGAACTCCTTCCTTTTAAGGAAGGCAGTTTAAAAATTGCCGAAAAAGGTAAATGCCCCGTTGTTCCTGTAGCAATTACAAACACGGAAGAAGTTTTTGAAAATCATTTTCCGGCAATCAAAAAGACAACGGTTGTCTTTGAATTTGGAAAACCATTCAATTTGGCCGACCTTGACAAGGAGACAAAAAAACACGCAGCCGCCTATACACGGGATATCATTATAAAAATGCGTGAAAAACACCCGGACTATATGAAAGAAGCATAAATTTTTAAAAATATTGTGATTTATATATTTCCTTTTCAGACGAAAGATGGTAAAATCTTCATTAGTATGCGTCTGCAGTTTGCAGATGCCGTCAGAGGAAAAATAAGGAGGGACTTTCGTGACACTATCACCAGTTGTACTGTTCTCACTCAGCCCTTTCGCAATCGTAATGATTGTCATTGCCGTTATTTTAATCGGTCTGATTATCTTCCTTGCGATTTGGGGAAAGAAACAGCAGAAAAAGATGGATGAAACAGAGGAGAAAATCGCTGCTGCCTCGCAGACAGTAACGATGCTCGTCATTGATAAAAAGAAGATGCGGTTTAATAAAGCCGGTCTGCCTCAGATGGTTGTCGACGCAACACCGAAGTATGCAAGAATGGCTAAGGTGCCTATCGTTAAAGCAAAGGTCGGCCCGAAGGTGATGATTCTCATCGCAGACAACAAAATCTTCGATATGATTCCTGTAAAACAGGAAATCAAAGCAACCGTCAGCGGTATCTACATTACGAATGTCAGAGCATTAAGAGGCCCTGCACTCGTACATCCGAAAAAGAAGCGTTTCCGCGATAAGATGAAAGACAAAGCGGACGAATTAAGAGCTTCTCAGAATGATACAGCTTCAAAATCTAAAAAGAAAAAATAATGAAAAGCCCGCGGCTAATGGTATCTTCCATACTAGCCGCGGGCCTTTGTTATAGCGCTTATTATCCGGTATTATGAGAGCATTGAATCCTTCAAAATGCCGTGTTCTCTCAGCAGTTTTTCAATGACCGTCCCTTTGACAAAGTGAAGGAACGGTTTTTTAATCATATTTAACGGGCCCGGAAGCTCGATTTCAAGCGGTGATTTACCGTCCATCAGCTTCACTGTACTGTCCAAAAGTTCACGTATGTCATAAACGCTGCCCCACACCTCAGGCACACCTCTGTCGACACCGAGCAGCCCGTAAACAGCCTCCATCGCTGTTCTCACTGAATATTCTGTCGTAAATACAGTATCTCTCGGCGTATCTGCAAACTGTCCGAGAAACGCAAAATTTACACAGCCATCAGGAATGACATCCGGGCGGTCGCCCTTTGTTCTCGGCATAAAGAAGGCTGTGATATAAGGCATCATTGTCGGCACACATACGGCGCTGTTTTCAGCCAAATCTTCAATCTCACTGATTGGCACACCGATATGATACAGCCATTCCATTGTGATTTCCTTGCCTGTACAATCCTTCATCGGCTTCTTCACATAATCGCCCGGCACATCGGTAAACAGGCCGTATACCCACACACATACCTTATCTTTATCCTGCGCCTTAAACTGCCCCTGACGGTTAATTGTCCAGCTTAAAAGCCAGCTTGAATCCTTGCAGCTGACAATACCGCCCGTGACAACCTTGCCTGTTTTCGGATCACGCTTGCATATATTTGTAATATACGGAAGAATTTTATCATCCAACGTTGTCACTGTCGCCGACTCCCAATTTGTCTTATGAATATCCGAGCAGAACTTCTCCGGACGTCCGAAAGCCGGATCCTGTCTTGCAATATTTTTCCAAAGTGACCAGCAGCCGCTTGTACGCACCTCGGCGTCACCGTTCGGCGCATGATTTTGATCGCCGTAAATCGTCCCCTCTGTACAGCTTCCGTTTGTCACAAATACAAGATCTTTTTCCGTCAGCAAAATCCCTTTCTCGACGCCCTTGACTTTACACTCAATTGCTGAAGCAATCTTTTTGCCGCCCTTAAATTCAAAGACAACGTTTGTCACCTCCGTATTAAACTGGAAGTCAACACCGGCAGCCTCAAGATATTTCTGCATCGGCAGAATCAGCGATTCATACTGATTGTATCTTGTAAATTTTAAAGCGCTGAAATCCGGCAAGCCTGCGATATGATGAATAAACCGCTGAAAATAAAGTTTCATTTCAAGAGCGCTGTGCCAGTTTTCAAAGGCGAACATCGTTCTCCAATACAGCCAAAATGTAGAATTAAAGACTTCATCATCGAAAACATCCTCTATTTTCTTATCATAAAGGTCTTCGTCCTTTGTCATAAATAACTTCATGATTTCCATGCAGCCTTTCTGACTCAGATTAAATTTACCGTCTGTATGTGCGTCCTCGCCGCGGTTTACAGTCGCACGGCACAGGGAATAATTCGGATCATGCTTATTGAGCCAGTAAAACTCGTCAAGTACCGATGCATCCGGGATTTCAAGAGACGGAATACTTCTGAACAAATCCCAAAGGCACTCAAAATGATTTTCCATTTCACGTCCGCCGCGCATAATATAGCCTCTTGAAGCATCGTAAATACCGTCGCAGGCACCGCCTGCAATGTCCATCGCCTCAAGAATATGGATATGCTCACCCTTCATCTGCCCGTCTCTCACAAGGAAACAGGCAGCTGCCAGTGAAGCAAGACCGCTGCCGACAATATACGCCTGTTTTTCATCGACACCCTCCGGTTTTTCAGGACGTGCAAAGGCTTCATAATTACCATTTGTATAGTAAATTCCCTTGCTGTTTTTTTCATGCTTTCCAAGCTCTGTATTGCGGTAAGTGCTGTGCGCTGCCGCCTGCTTTTTCTCCTGCTCATTATTTTTGGATTTCTTTACAAAATAAGTTGCTGCGCCGGCGCCTGCCGCA